>JAEZSM010000089.1 GCA_023421875.1 Spirochaetota bacterium
TCGCGGGGAGCCAGATCAAGGGCGACCTGAGGCTGGGCTCCAAGGTACGGATCGAGGCGGGTGTGCGCATCGAGGGCACGGTGCACATCGGCGCCGGCTGCCACATCGAATCGGGCGCCTATATCAGGGGGCCAGTCTGGCTGGCCGAAGGCTGCGAGGGGCGCCAGGGTGCCTATATCAGGGGCAATGTCATTGCCGGAGCCGGAGCCGTGCTGGGACATTGCTCGGAATTCAAGCAGGCCATTCTCCTGGAGCAGGCTCAGGCCCCCCATTTTAATTATGTGGGCGATTCTATTTTGGGAATAAAAGCCCATATCGGCGCGGGAGTAATCCTTTCCAACCTCAGGCTGGACAAGCGGCCCGTACGGGCCGCTCTCCTGGCTGAGCACGAAAGCCGGACCGAGAGCTTGGACCTGCATCGTGGAAAACTCGCTGCGCAGGCTGGTGGCAGTATCCATTTTATAGATACAGGCCTCGGCAAATTTGGAGCCCTTGTGGGCGATGGCTGTGAAATCGGCTGCAACTGCGTACTCAACCCCGGCAGCATACTGGGAGCCAATTCTAGAGCGGCGCCCCTCTCTAGGATTCGTGGCACCTGGCCCGAAGACTCGACCATCGATTCGTAGTATGGTAGTATTGTATGATCGTTGGGCGAATTTTTATGGTAAAGGCATGAAAATTGACAAAACATACGTGTCTAAAAGGCAGCTTTTATAAAACTCGTCCGACTTTTGTAAAAGCCTCCTTTATTCTCCACATAAAAAATGTCATACTCAACACTATACCAAAGCCAGCGGATTCAAGCCGCGGAGAGGAAACGCATGCATAGCGAGCACACGATACTGTCGAAACGACAGTTGTCCGAAGAAGTGTACAGGATGGAGATACTCGCTCCCCTGGTAGCCAAAGAACGCAAAGCCGGTCAGTTTGTCATTGTCCAGTACGATCAGAAATATTCCGAGAGAATCCCGCTCACCATAGCTGACGCCGATCCCATCAAAGGCTCGGTAACCCTGATTTTCCAGACCGTAGGCGCGAGCACCCATAAACTAGCCAACAAAAACGTGGGCGATTCGATCGTCCTGCTCGGACCTCTGGGCAATCCCACCCATATCGAAAAATACGGCTGGGCTGTCTGCGTGGGCGGCGGTATAGGCCTGGCGCCCCTGCATCCCATCGTGAAAGCCCTCAAGGAAGCGGGCAACAGGGTAACGGTTATATCCGGCGCCCGCACCAAAGAACTGCTGATAATGCAGGAAGAGATGGAGGCCCTGTCGGACGAGCACATCGTGGTAACCGACGACGGGAGCGCGGGCAGAAAGGCCCTGGTAACGGAGCCCCTCAAAGAGCTTTGCTCCCAGAATCCCAAACCCGACATCGTGGTGACCATTGGCCCGCCCATTATGATGAAATTCTGCTCCGCCACAACCCAACCCTTTGGCGTAAAAACCCTGGCTTCCCTCAATACCATTATGATCGACGGCACCGGCATGTGCGGCGGCTGCAGGGTCAATGTGGGCGGCAAGACTAAATTCGTATGCGTAGACGGGCCAGAGTTCGATGCCCACGAAGTGGACTGGAACCAGATGCTCACCAGGCTGGGGGCCTACAAGAATCTGGAAAAGGAAGCCCATGACCGTTGCCACATGGAGATGTCCATACAAGAACTTAAAAGCAAGCAGGCGGCAGAAGAAGCCAAGAGCAATACCAGCAAGGCCGAGGGGAGTGCGAACTGATGAGCCATATGGATAGAGCCCGACACGAAGAACTGGCCAGGGCGGAGCTGACCAAACTACGATCTACAACCCTCACGCCCAAGGCGAGAATGCAAATTCCTGTCCAGGACATGCCCAGCCAGGATCCCGGTATCCGCAGGGCGAATATGTCGGAAGTGGCCACCGGGTATACGGCTGAACAGGCCATGATCGAATCGGCCCGCTGCCTCCAGTGTAAAAACGCCCCCTGCGTGGCCGGCTGCCCAGTGCGCATCGACATCCCCGGTTTCCTGGCTAAGGCCAGGGACGGCGATTTCGCCGGCGCGGTTTCGGTAATCAAGCGCACCAATCTCCTTCCCTCTATCTGCGGTAGGGTATGCCCCCAGGAAAAACAGTGCCAGCTGCCCTGTACCCTGGGCAAGGCCTTAGGCGGTGTGGACAAGGCCGTGCAGATCGGCCGGGTCGAGCGCTATGTGGCGGATTATGAGCGCGAAGAAGGCCTTCTGGCACCTCCCCCTGTGGGAGGGAACACGAGCAAAAAGGTAGCCATAGTGGGCGCCGGCCCTGCGGGGCTCACCTGCGCCGTGGATGTTCGCCGCCAGGGCCACAAGGTTGTTATATTTGAAGCATTCCACAAGGCCGGTGGCGTTATGGTCTACGGAATCCCCGAGTTTAGGCTGCCCAAGGATTTGGTAGCCTCTGAGGCCGAGGTTCTGGAATCCATGGGGGTGGACTACGAAATGAGCTTCCTGGTGGGTCGCACGCGAAAACTAGGATCCCTCCTCAAGGAAGACGGATTCGATGCCGTGTTTATTGGCACCGGTGCTGGCTTGCCCAAATTCATGAATATACCAGGCGAAAACCTAGTGGGAGTCTTTTCGGCTAACGAATACCTCACCAGATCCAACCTGATGAAAGCCTACGAAGTGGGCAAGGCCGCGACCCCCCTCTATCCCTCCAAAAGGGTAGCGGTTTTGGGCGGCGGCAACGTAGCTATGGACTCGGCGCGCATGGCTCTGCGCTTGGGCGCCGAAGAAGTACGTGTACTTTACCGCCGCACCAGGGAAGAAATGCCCGCCAGGGGCGAGGAAGTTGTCCATGCTATGGAAGAGGGCATAGCCTTTGACTTCTTAGCCAGCCCCACCCAGGTTTTGGGCGACCAGAACGGCAGGGTAGTGGGGCTGGAGGTCCTCTCCTACGAGCTGGGCGAGCCCGACGAGTCGGGCAGGCGCCGGCCTGTGCCCGTCAGGGGCAGCGAAAAGATCGTTCCCTTCGACACGGTGATCGTGGCGGTGGGCAACGAATCCAACCCCCTTATCTCCCGCACTACTCCTGAGCTCAATGTGGATCGCTGGGGTCATATTCTGGTGGACGAAAAGCAGAAAACGAGCATAGAACGCGTCTATGCCGGAGGCGATATCGTCCTGGGAGCGGCCACGGTCATACTCGCCATGGGCGAGGGAAGGCGGGCGGCCGCCGCCATAAACGAGGTGCTGCAGTAGCCATGAAAAAGAAGCGGCGGCCGCGCTCGGCCGTGGCATCGGCACTGGCGAGGGGTATGCTTCTCCTCTGGACCCTCGCCCTTCCCTCGGCAGCCTCTGCCCAGAGCGCCGCGGACCAGCCATCCGGGTCCGCATCTATCAGCCTTACCGTAGCGCAGGCAGCCTATCAATCGGCGTACCAACTCTTTTTACGGGGACGGCAGCTCCAGGTGGCCGGCAGGGAAGCCGAGGCCGCCAGGACCTTCGCCAGTTCACTCCAGGCCGTAGAAAAGCTCCTGACCTCAGATCCATCCAATTCTGATTATATAAGCCTCCAATGCTGGAACCTTTTCAGGCTGGAAAGCCACAACGACGTCGTCGCGACGGCGCAGAGGGCACTGAGATCGGACCAGGACTATCGAATAATCGAAACCCTTGCCGAGTCTTTGTATTTTCTCGGCCGCAACGAAGAATCCCTAGCCTATTTTACCCAGTACTTCCAGCTGGCTCCCGAGAGCGACGAACGCATGTCCAGCGCCTATTACTACGTGGGCGAATGCTATATGCGATTAAAAAAGTACGAGCATGCCGACATCGCCTTCTCCACCGCCACCACCATGGAAAAGAACATGTACTACTGGTGGTACAGGCTGGGCGCGGTCAAGGAATTGCTCTCCCAGTATCGAAGAGCCTATGAAGCATACGGCAGGTCCCTCCAGCTCAGCCCCAGGTTTCAGTACGCCCTGGACGGCCGAGCCAGGGTAAAGGCCAAGGCGGGCTTGTAAAAAAAAATTAGTTCCTCGAACCTTGTTGGAGACGAGGCCGTCCTGATCATCAGGACGGCCTCGTCTATTCTTAAGCACATTGTCTATCGATTATTTGTTACGTGAGTGCATATCCAGGCAGATAATCTCGCTGCTCTGTTAGGGGCGTCTCTCTTCTCCGCTCCCAGGTATCCACCATCGCGTCGGAAAGCTCAGTCAGCGTCCGCCAGCTTCGCCATTGCCATAATCGCTTGGGGTCCTTTTCTCTTTCTACGGTTTCACAGCTCACACATGCCACATTGCTTCTCGGCCCTTCCCGCGCCCTGTGCCGCTTTATGCTATTGTGCCAGTATAGATATACCGACAGCCGTTCCATCTGCCGATTCACATTCCTGCCAAAGCAGACGG
>JAEZSM010000142.1 GCA_023421875.1 Spirochaetota bacterium
CTGCCGGCTTTTTTTATCAAACAATCTGGAGAGGGTTTATCTGGCGATCGATTCGATATTAGATACTTGGCTCCGTTTCATTACTAAAGAGATTAAAACGTATCGATTATGCTTTTTACGCAATCTCCCGCCAGCGCAGGGCTAGCGATTCTAGGGCGTCCAGGATGAGGTAGAGGGCGAGGCCTAGGAGGGCGAGGGCGAGGATGGCGGCGTACATGTCGGGGTAGTCTACACGGGACCAGGCGTCCATGATGTACCAGCCCAGTCCGTCCATGGAGGCGAAGGTTTCGGAGAGGAAGAGAACGGCGATGGCTGTGCCCAGGCTCACTCTGAGGGCGGAGAGGAGGGAGGGGAGGGTAGCGGGGGCGATGACCCAGCGGAATATGCCCCAGGAGCGGCAGCCTAAGGAGCGAACCGAGTCCACGAGCGGCGGGGCGATGGCCTTGGCCGAGTCCCGGGCGGCCATAAAGAGCTGGCCGAAGATAACCAAGCCCATGAGGGCGACCTTGGATCCGTCGCCCAAGCCCAGAAGGAGCATGAGGATGGGTAGGAAGGCTACCTTGGGCAGGGGATGGAGAAGATACATGATGGGCGAAAGGAGGGTTTCGGCAACCTTGATTCTGCCCGCCATGAGTCCCAGCGCCCAGGATGGGGGGCCGGCCAGGAGGAGGGCGAGGAGGATTCTGCGCAGCGAGGCTCCGACATGGAGCAGGATGCTGCCGCTTTGGAGACCCTGCAGCAAGACTCCTATGGCGAGGCCGGGCTTGGGCAGAAAGGGCTTTCCCAACAGGGCGGCAAAGCCGGCCCAGGCGGCAAGAAGTATGCAGGCGGCCACCGCTATCTTGGCCAGGCGGCTGAAAAACCCTCTGAGGGTTTGGGGCATTTTCCGTGAGGGCTTGGGGGGTTCGGGCTGGGCGGGAGGCAGGCTGGCAAAGAGGCCGCGAAGGGCGGCGATATCGGAAAAGTAAGGTTGGCTGTTTCGGTAGGATCCTGTCGATCCTGGATTTCCTGGTATCCTGTCCGATTGGGCTTGCGTCTCAGATATATGAATGTTTTTGGCCGCGTTGCGCGATTCTACACTTTGTCTGCCCGTATCGTGGCGGACAGAAAGTGTGGCAGGGCTTCCGTCCAGGAAGTAGACCGTATCGGCCAGGTAGGCTGCTTCTTCGATGGAATGAGTGACCAGGATTATCGTCGTGCCATGCCTGCGCTGGGTTTCCAGAAGGCTGTCCTGAAGCGCCTCTCTGCTGATGGCGTCGAGGCTGGAAAATGGCTCGTCCAAGAGCAAAAGGTCGCTGTCAGATGCCAGGGCGCGGGCTATGGCCACCCGCTGGCGCATGCCGCCTGAGAGCCTGGCAGGGAAGAGGCGTGTAAAGGGCGATAAGCCCAGCTCACTTAAAATGGGAGAGACCCGCTCGCGCCGCTCTCGGCTTGGGACTCCCTTGGCTTTCAATCCCAATTCGGCATTGCCCCACACGTTCGCCCAGGGTAGTAAACCGAAGTCCTGGAAAATGATGGAAGTCTTGTCCCGTATGCCCCCCAGAGGGGTACCGTCGATTTCGATCTTTCCCATTGTGGGGGAGGAGAGCCCCGCGATAAGGCGAAGGAGGCTGGTCTTGCCACAGCCTGATTTACCTACGATGGCGCTGATTTTTCCTTCTTCGAATTCGGCATCCAGGTTTTTTAGTACCGGAACGGAGCTTCCCCGCAGTGGGTAGGAGAAGCTTAGGTTTTTTAACCGGACGGTAGCCATCGTGAATAGCTTACAGAGGCTTAGAGGCCCTGGATAGCCCGGGAATCGGTCAGGTTCTGGGTGGCGATGGGATTAGTCAGAAGCCCTTTCCGGATAAGCCAGGCAGAAGCCGATTGGATATCCTCGGACCGGGGTAGCCTGGGCTTTTGGTAGACGACAAAGCGATAAACTTCGGCGGCTTCCTTGGGAAAGCCCGCGGTGGCCACGAGGAGTTGTCGGTAGGAGTTTGGAGAGGCGTTTATCAGCTGCGCGGCTTTCCAGTATGCCCTGTAGAGCTTTTCGATGAGGGGCAGCTTTTCCTTCAGGCTTTTTTCAGAGAAGAGGAGGACGCCCAGGCCCATGCCATAGTCGTCGGTGGCGGCCAGGATTTTGGCGCCCTTGGTGGCTGCGGTGGTGAGGAAGGGTTCGGGGAGTCCGGCGCCGGAAGCCTGGCCGCCTAACAGCATCTCAAGCCTGATAGGCATTTTGGGCACGGGGCTTATGAGGATCTTGTCCTCCGGAACCCCGGCGTCCGTCATGAGCCTGTCGATCATGTAATGGATCACCGAGTTCCGGGAGCTGGCGATAGTCTTGCCGGCCAGATCGGTTAGGTTTTTTAGGGTTGAGCCAGGGGTAGCCGCTATGCCGTAGCGTCCATCGGTGAGGCTTGTGATCTTGACGGGGAATCCGCCCTGAACCGAGAGCATGGCGGCCAGGATGTCGGAGATCATGCCGTCCAGAGCCCCTGCCTGAAAGGCCGAATCCCTTTCCACCGCGCTCTGGAAGCGCAGAAGCTCTACGTTGACGCCTTCCTGGGTGAAGAGCTTGTCGCGCTCGGCCAGAAGAAAGGGAAGGGAGTCGGCGTCGGCGAAGACACCAAGGCGGAGGGTGCCGGCCGCGGCGCTGGTGGATGCCCTCGATGCGTCCGTGGTGGGACCTGTGGTCTGGGCTTGGGCGGGTATGACGCTGGCCGCGAGAAGAATCAGTACGGCTAGGTACATGAGTTTTTTTGCTGTCATAGAATTAAGAGTATCGGTTGTCCTCGCGCCATCGATAACCGGCATCGGCGGAGAGGCCTAGATGGTCCAGCACCCTGTGCACGACGGTATCGGCCAACTCTTCTATGGATTCGGGCTTGCTGTAAAAACTGGGGCAGGCGGGGAGGATTATCGCGCCTGCTTCCTTGAGGCTGACAAAGGATTTAAGGCTTACAAGGGAGAGTGGCGTTTCCCTGGGTACGAGGACTAGAGGCCAGCCTTCCTTGAGAGCCACCGCGCCAGCCCGATGAATAAGGGTAGTGGAGGTTCCGGAGGCGAGGCTTCCGATGGTTCCCATGGAGCAGGGGGCGATGACAGTTCCTTTGAGTCTGAAGGAGCCCGAGGATATGGGGGCGGAAAAATCATCGGAGGGGTGGAGGCGGACAATGGCAGGCGAGCCGCTGGGACCTCCAGTGTTACGGATTTTACCCAGCCAGTAGCCCAGGGGGCGGCCGGTTTCTTCCAAGATGAGCCGGGCTCCCCAGGGGGAGCAGCAGAGATGGACAATGCAGCCCTTGGCCGCCAGAGCGGACAAAAGTCGCAGGGAGTACAGAGCTCCCGAGGCTCCTGTGATGCAGACGAGATATCGGTCCATCTTTCGCCTAGTTTATATCAGATATATATCCAGAGCAACACCGACAAGAATTACCAGGGGGATTATCTCATTGATGCCGTAGGCGGCGATTTTTACGTGGCGCTCGGTGCCTTTGCGGGCGATGAGGTGCTCGGCGACCAGGAGGGCGAGGCAGGCGAACAGGGCTATTGTCAGGGCTAACCCGGTGGAAGGCCAGAATACGAGAATGCTGGAGAAGCCCGCCAGGGCGAGGAAATGGCAGGTTATGGCGATGAGTCGGGCGGGCTTTTCGCCGAAGCGGGCGGGTATTGATTTTAGTCCTGCGCCGCGGTCGAACTCGATATCCTGGATGGCGTAGAGAATGTCGAAACCGGCCACCCAGAGTATGTGTCCTGCAGTGAGGGGGAAATAGTGTAGGGCAAAGGCCCCCGAAATGCCCAGAAATGCGCCCATTA
>JAEZSM010000156.1 GCA_023421875.1 Spirochaetota bacterium
GCGCGGGCCCCCACACGCCCCCCATCTTTATACCCCGCGCCTCATTCGCCGAAGTATTCTATGAGGGTATCGATCGGAAGATCCCCCAGCGCCTTGTGATAGTTGAGGAAAGGAAGCCCGATCACCGAAAAGGCGCGCACCGGTTGGGCCTTGCAACGCCTGAGCATCTGTGCTGTCGCGTTGACCGTTCCGCCGGTGGCGATAAGATCGTCGACGATCAGGTATCGCTTTCCGGGGACTATGTCCGCCTCGTGCATTTCCAGTGTAGCCGAACCGTATTCCAGGTCGTAGGACTGGGAGACAGTCTTACCGGGTAGCTTGCCCTTCTTGCGTACTAGTACCAGGGGCAAAGAGAGCTTATGGCAGAAGGGGGCCGCAAAGATGAAACCCCTCGATTCTATGGCTGCCACGGCATCTATTGTTTCATCCTTATAGAGCTTGAACATAGAGCGCAGGCAATAGGCGAAAGCGTCGGGATTAGCCAAAACGCTGGTAATGTCGTAGAAAAGTATCCCGGGTACCGGAAAATCCGGCACCTTTCGGATCGCGTCATCGAGATTGAATCCTTCGGCCTCAAGGCTTGTTTCTGGCATACTGCAGCTCCGCCTGAAAAGATGAAATCCAGTGCAATAGTAGAGGGGCGCTAAGGACGTGTCAAGCTTGCGGCTAACGGCTGAGTATATCGGCAAGTCCTATCGCCAGGCTCAAGCCGACGCCTACGCCGAGACGGATAAAAGTCTCCCTCGTATCGATCGAGACAGAACCGACCGATCTGAACGGCCAGGGGGCGTAGCTACTGTCAAAGCCACTGATGGCGTAGCGTACGAGATCGAATGCAAGGTTGGTATAAAAATAGCTGAAGGGAAAGCTGCCTGCGGCTATGGTCAGCCCTCTGCGCACAGTGCCTTCTTTAGCATCTTTTTTTTCTTCCCCATCGGCGGAATAGCTTAGGGGTATGGGCGAAGAATAGTAGCCAGTGGCGACTGTCTTTGCGCTTTCTAGCTCGGGCAGCCTTCCTGCAGTCTGGGCTGCTGCCTGCTGCGGCGAGACAAGGACAAAAATAAAGCTCGCTGCCAGGAAGACTATGATCGACCTGGAAAATCCCCCGCCGAGCCCCCGCAGGAGCCGCTGCCTGCGCTCAGTATTGAGAATAGACCTAGATTTTCGCCATTCCCTGTCTACAGAAGAATTCACTGACGTTCTCCGAATATGGCAGTACCAACCCGGATCAAGGTCGACCCCTCTTCCACGGCGATTTCGTAATCCCCGCTCATGCCCATGGAAAGCTCTTCGAAGTCGGGAAGCCGGAAGCGCTGTTGTATAGTTTCAAAAACTCTCCGCAGTCTGCTAAAGGAAGCCCGGACAGCGGCTTCGTCGGCGGTGAAGGGAGCCATGGTCATAAGCCCTGCCAAACAAATGCTGATTTTTTCCGTTTGCTCTGAGAGCATCCTGGCGTAGGTCTCCGCGGCATTGAAGAGCTGGGTTTCATCGGGAAAACCAGATTTGGAATCTTCGGCGGTATGGAGCTCCAGTAAAAGGCGAATCGGCTCGGCCCTGGGTACAGCCCTTGCGGCTATGCTTAAAAAGAGTTCCAGCGAGCTCACCGACTGGATGCCGTCGAAGATTTTTAGGGCTTTGTTTACCTTGTTGCTCTGAAGATTGCCGATCATGTCGAGCCTAGCCCCCGGCAGCTCGGAGCGCAGGGCGTTTGAAAACTTCTGCTCCGCTTCCTGCACCCTGTTCTCGCCGAAAAGGCGTATGCCCGCCTCATAGGCCGCCCGAACCGCAGTCTCGGGGTGGAATTTCGTTACTGCCATTATTTTTACCGACCCGGGTCTTCTTCCCGAGCGACGGATGGCAGCTGCCACCCTTTCCTGCACCGCTGCTATCCGCTCCGCCGCCGAACCATATTCAGTCATGGTATTGATTCTACTCTCTGGCCCGATGACGGGCAATCCGGAAGCTTTCTCTATTCGACGATAAAACGCCAGAGAAAGCTTCCAGCGTTGCCGTTAAAGTCGTAGACAGTCAGTTCAAGGCTGTGATTGCCCCGGGCAAGAAAACGGCTGCCCAGAAGAAAGCGCCCATCATTGTCGGCCAGCTGAAAGGAGGGAGCCTGAAGGCCCAGAAACCCCAGCCCCTGGTCGGTATTTTGGGCAGAGTCGAATTTTCTGTCCGCCACCACCTGGCCGTCGAGCACAATCTTGATCCGGAACAAGCCGGAAACCACGCCGCCAGCGTAGGAGGGATCGTAGAGCCTAACCGCCAGCCGGTAGTCGCCCTGGGCTAGCCGCTGCAGCAGCCTGCGTGCCGGTTCAGCCTTGAGTTCAAAGCCGTCGCGGATCAGGCTCACTTCTTCTATCCGAGGCGCGGCTCGATCGATCATGCTCGTGGCGAACAGCGCGGGATTGACGAGGAGCCGCGAACGAGTATCAGCGATGCGGAGGTAGTAGGACGCATCGGCGGTTCCACGGGCTGTCCCTATACTCCCTATGGGTTGATCGTTTGTAACTTCGTTCTTCATGACCCCATCGGGAAACGAGAGCGAAGGAGAGGAATAGACCGATACGAAGCCGCTGGGATGGGCCAGGGCTATAAGGTTGTCCCGGGAGCGGGGAAAGCTCGTTTGTAAAAAATCCTGTTGTTGAGAAAAAAGCAAGATCCCCTCACCCGAAGCGGGTACGTCCAGCGTTCTGGACTGAACCTGGACGCCGCCGCCCAGATATGAGCCTCCCGTCAGATCGAAGCGCTTAGGCACGCCGAAATCGACAATGACCCCGGCGGAGGGAACAAGAATATCGATCCCTTTTTCCATAGCCGTCGCGCTCTCGGTTTCGGAATCGGCATTTTGGGCTCTCAGCAAGGATGAATCCTGGCCAAAAAAGAGAAAGAGGGCGAAAAACACCGCCGCCCACAGAGGTCGGGAGGGCTTACTCATTGCCCCTCCTGGTGAACAACAGCTCCTTCTCCACGCCCTTGATGCTGAAGGAGTCTCCAAAGACATCGAGCCCGTAACTGCCCGGCGGCAGCGGAAAGTAAGCTTCCAGCGCGCCGCTTTGTATGACGCCGGCATGGCGATCATTGGCAGTGGCCGTGAGCAGGGCAAAACCTTTTTCGCCTAGGGCTTCTAGTACAACCTCAGTCTCTTCGGTAAAGCGGTCGGAATGTAGCAAAGCGCCTTTCTCCTTGTCTCTGTCAAAATAAAAGAGACCATCGGCGGTATGCATTAATATCTCCATCCCATCCCCGGAAAAGGCGGCGCTTTGAGCGCTTCTCAGATCCCCCTGTAATGCTTGCGCGTAGCCAAGGGAATAAAATCCCGACTTGCGTTCATAGACGAGAACATACTGGGGCAGGATTCCATAGAGCACAGCCACCGACTCTCCCTGTCCCGATATGGCGAGGGCGTAGACGCAGGGATACGCCGAGTCTATGTCTTCTTGCCGGGGATCGATGATCCTCAGCGTGACGCCATCCTGATCCAGGATGAATACTCTTCCGTCCAACAGCCCCCAGGCCGAAAGATTATTCGAGACTGCGGCAGTGGTGATGATGCTTCCGAATTCCCGCTCCCAGCGGGGTTTGGAGCCTTCTTTGTCAAACTCCACTACCCCCTGCTGGTCAGGCCGAATCGAGAAGCTACGTCCGCCTGTGTTGAATTCCGCGCTGTGAGTGTCTACAGCCCGGCTTTCCTGGGATTCTTGTACAGTTTCTGTAAGTATACTGAGCTCGGGTCGAGGATGGAGTTGCCGTTGAGAAAGAAGAAGCAACACGAGCGAGGCTATCACATAGACTACGCCCCGGCGAAATCGCCCGCCCCGCCGAGGATCTTTTATGCGCCTTGCCATGTTCCCATCTATGTTGTGACCTTGTCATAGGATGGTATATAGTAAGGATTGCCGCTGTCAACATAAAAGGAAAGAATATGAAGGACGAATCGGATTTATTCGAGGCTGCGCTGAAAGTCGCGGAGCATTCCTATTCTCCCTACTCCAAGTTCAGGGTAGGAGCCGCCATTCTCTGCGAGGACGGAAGCGTGATAACCGGAGCTAATGTGGAGAACCGTTCTTTCGGGCTGACTATCTGTGCCGAGCGGAGCGCCTTGGTTACAGCCATAAGCGAGGGTAAAAAATCTTTTTCGGCCATCGCCATAGCCACTCCCGACGCTGAATATCCGGTAAGTCCCTGTGGTGCCTGCAGGCAGGTGTTGAGCGAGTTTTTTCCTCCCGAAGCCCCTGTCAGTTTCGGCAACAGCAAGACTAGCTGCGTTAATACGACAATAGCGGCCCTCTTTCCCTTCGACGCTCTCCACGAACTGGCCGAAGAAGGGAAAAAGCTATAGGGCGGCTTTTTTCAAGAGCTCGGAAGCATGGGCCAAGGAAGTCTTGCCCTCCTTGTCGCCGGCCAACATCCGCGCGATCTCGCCTTCTCTGTCGGTTCCCTCAAGTTTTACGATCCTCGTAACCGTTCTGCCCGCTTCTTCGATCTTGTCTACTCTATAATGAAGGTCAGCCATCACAGCGATGGATGCCAAATGGGTGACGCAGAGAACCTGGCAGTACCGGGCTAAGGTTTTTAAATAGGCTCCAACGGCCACCGCCACTTCACCGCCGATGCCTGAGTCCACCTCGTCGAAAATCAAGGTCGAAAGATTTCCCTTTGCCGAAAGCACAGTTTTTATAGCGAGGGCGACCCTGGAAAGCTCGCCTCCCGAGGCAATGGAAGCAAGCGGCTTGGGCGATTCGCCGGAATTCGGAGCGATGAGGATTTCCAGTTCATCCTTGCCGGAAGCTGAAAGGACGATCTTACCCGATGCGGATCGCAATGGCTGTAACACCATAGGAAGTCTAGCCCTCGGCATGCCTAATTTTGAAAGAATTGACTCTATCTTGTATGAAATTTCAGACGAAACCTGGCTGCGTTTGGCCGATAGCAACTCTGCTTGAGCCAAGGCCAGCTTTTGTCGTGCCGCAATCTCAGCTTCGAGGGCTTTTTTATCCTCGTCCCAGGACTCGAAAGCCTGTACCGAAGCAGCGGCCTCGGAACCACGGACAATGACATCTTCCAGCCGAGGGCCGTATTTTTTCTTGAGCCGCTTGATTTCAGCCAGGCGGCTTTCAATAGCCTCCAGGCGCCGGGGATCAAAGCGCAGCCCTTCTCGGTAGACCGAAATACTAGCCCCTATATCCTCTATGTCGATCAGGCTCGTCTGTAAGCGCTGAAGATACTCTTTGAGGTTTTCGTCGATCTCCGCCGCCTGGCCGAGCGCTGCCGCCGCTCGTCTGAGGGCAGCAATGCCTCCGCCCGAGGTTTCGCTACTTCCCGGGCTCAAACCTTCGGCGGCGCCGTTGACCGCTTCGAAGAGCTTTTCATACTGGGAGAGTCTGCGCTCTTCCGCTTCCAGTTCTTCGTCCTCGTTCGTTTTAAGCTTTGCCGCCCTGATCTCCGTGGCGGTGAATTCAAGAATATCTTTTTCCCGCTCCCGGCTCTCGGCTTCAGCGACCTTCTTTCTATATTCCTTGAGCTTGCCTACCCATTCTTCGTAGAGGAGTCTGTATGCTTCCCGCTCGGATTCGAGATCGCCGAATCCATCCAAAAGACCCAGATGGCTGTTTTTATTCAAGAGCCCTTGGTGCTCGTGCTGGCCATGGATATCCGCCAGTAGGGAGGAAAACTCAGCCAGGTCGCTGCGGCTGACCGCCCTGTTCTGTATGTAGGCGTACGCCCTGCCCTGCCGCCGCAAACCTCGGCGTAAAACGACGGTTCCGTCCTCGTCGCTCAAATCCCGTTCTATTAGCCACTGTCTGGCCGGAGCAACATCGCTTACATCGACAATACCCGAGACAAGGCATTCGTCGGCGCCCTCTCTAATGATGGAAGCATCGCCACGGCCGCCGAAGAGAAAGCCTATGGCGCCCACGATGAGCGACTTGCCTGCCCCTGTTTCGCCGGTGAAGATCACCAAACCTGAGGAAAATTCCACCTCAGCCTCATCGATGAGGGCGAAATCCCGGACAGAAAGCCGTTCAAGCATCCAAATCCCCGGACCAGCCCAGCTTACTGCGCAGGGCCTGGTAGAATATGTGTTCCTTAGGAACGATGAGCCGAGCGTCAAAGGGGGATTTGCGGAAACTGACAACATCGCCTTTTTCCAGGGGAACCGTTTCCTGCCCGTCTATGGTGAGAAGCGCGCCGGAGCGTCGGGTCTCGTCCACCGTTACCTGGACGATTTCGGTAGCCGGGAGGACCAATGGTCTGGATGCGAGGGTGAAAGGACAGATTGGGTTGATGATAATCGCCGGCATCTCGGGGTGGAGCGCAGGGCCTCCGGCGGCCAGGTTATAGGCCGTGGAGCCCGTGGGTGTGGCGACGATGAGGCCGTCGGCCCTATAGGAGCCAAAGCGTTCCCCGTCCACGCCCAGGCAAAGCCGTATCATCTTGGCTATTCCCTGGGAAGAGACGACGCCATCGTTGAGCACCGAAAACCTGCCCATTGCCCGCCCCGAACGAGATACATCGATCTGGAGCATCATGCGGGACGAGACTTCCAGCCTGCCATCTTTCCATGCCTCGAAGCTGCTCCGCCAGGAATCGCGCCTGTTTGCAGCAATAAAGCCGAGGGTGCCCAGGTTTACTGGCAGCACTGGGATGCCAAGAGAGGCCGCGAGCCGTGCCACATAGAGCAGTGTTCCGTCTCCGCCGAGGCTCAGGATCAAATTGAAATCCTTAAAGTCGGGAGCGCCTGCGGGATCGCCCTCGAATCGAAAGATCTCCGGATTCCAGCCTTGGCTCCTGAAGTACTCTGCGGCGACGAGACTTTCGCTTGCGGCGTCGTCCTTCAGCAGATTGGCGATTATGAGAACCCTGGGCGAAGCCGAATCAGGGCTGGATGACATAGTTCCTCCTCTAGGGCAGGGTTGCGAGAACCTTGGCTATCGTTCCCGCATCCTTGGAACTGATTTTTTCGTGCAAAGGAAATAAAAGGCAACGCATCGCAAGAGACCTGGCTCCCGGGCAGAGGGATTCGGAAAACCCCTGACCCATGACACTACTGCCCTCGAAGGCCGGTGCCGCTTCAATTCCGTTCTTTTTTGCGTGAAGTATCGCATCCCTCATGCCCGATTCCAGAATAACCGCGAAGGACCAGAGCCCAATAGCCCCTTCGCCGATTTGATTGAAGCCGTGGTGGCGAGTTCTGGCGAGCTCCATCTTGAACTTCGACTCCAGCTCCCTGCGCCGTTCAATACTTCTCTCGAGATTGCGAAGCTGGGCCAGCCCGAGGGCGGCGTTGTAATCCGTAAGGTTTAGTTCGCCTCGCAAATCTTCGGCGCAGTTTTTGAGGATGCTCGAATCCCGCTTGTTGGCGGTAAATAATAGGGCGCCGCCGCCCGAGGTTACCGGTGAGCCTTGTTCAAGCCCGTAGACGGCGAAGTTCCCAAGGGTTCCCGCCTTGGAGCCATCCCGTTGGGCATTCAGCGACTGGCTGGCATCTTCGATGACCGGAATCCCGAGCTCGACGAGCTGGGTTTTATCGGGAAGTATGCCGAAAGGCTCGAAAAGGATGAAGGCAGCGCAGCCCTGGGCTTTGATAGTATCAATTTTTGGAAGGGCCGTATCGGCCTCGTGATCGATGAAGACCGGTTTAAATCCCATGCTGGA
>JAEZSM010000165.1 GCA_023421875.1 Spirochaetota bacterium
CCCTATATCCATCCCCCTTACTTCCTGCCCAGAGACTCCCCTTACTCCAAGACTCCCCTCGTAGCTCAGCCGACCAGCTTCGTACCGCCCCACAAGCTCACCTTCGTACGATAGCCCCATAAGCTCCTTTAAAAATTCTTCTCCCTCCTCCTGACCCTGGACCGAATTCCCTTGCGCAGCCAGCTCTTGACCTCGCGCCGCTTTCGGACCCAGATCCAGCACCGCCGCCGGCCTGAACCCCGCCAGCTGCAGCGCCGCCTCGAGCACCTTGCTCTCATACCCATACTCCAGCACCGCCTCGTAGCCTTCTCCTACTATCCGACCTGTCAGCGATGCGGTAGGGGATCCGGCGTTGGAGGATCCTGTGGCAGAGAATCCCGCGGTAGAAGATCCGGCGGAAGATTGGAGGGTAAGAGTCTGGCTTGCCAGCTGAAGCCCGCCCAGGCGGGCAGCAACTTCTGAGGAAGCAGAAAAGCCGCTGAAATCGGCTTGGGCACTGAACTTGAGCATAGTCGCCTGGACAAAAAGCTCGTCCTTTCCAAGCGCAGGATCGGCGATAAAAAAGAGGGCTGTGGGAATAATCGCTTCCGGCGCCCCCGATAGCGTCGAGAGCTGCAGGGAGGACAGGGAGGCCGAATAGCGCCGAGAATCGGGTTGGACCAGGGAGAGAGAGATACCGGCTATATCCACCACCAGCCGAGGCAGCTCTCCCTGGGTTCCGGCGGGAAACAGCGCCGCCATGCTCAGAAGACTAGCCTGGTCTTCGGGGAAAAGCAGATCCACAGCGAGATCGGTTATTTCCATATGTTTGAGAAGGTCAACGGGCGAGCCGAAGAGAGCCGCCCAGAGATCAAGGCGCAGACGCAGCTCGGAAGCGGCCAGGATCTTGCGCCTGAGCACGCTGCTTTCGGAGCGGGACTCCCGGAAGAGCTCGACGCCGTAAAAGCTGATGCGCTGAGGCAGGGCTATCGAGGCGTAGGAGTACCCCAGACTGAGGCCTGTCTGCTCGTACAGTCTTTCCTGGAGCGAATAGACCGTATGTTCCAGCTTCGATTCTACAAGGCTGCGAAGTCTTGGCAGGGCGAAAAGGCTCACGACCCCCGCGAAGGTCAAGGCTATGAGTGTCGCGAGTATCCATCGAGCGCTTTTACGTGCCATCAACCGGTCCCTGCGTAGAAATAGTAGTTCAGGCGATATATACTAACACATCATGCAGTCTCAGGACACCGATTTCACCCTAAAAAACTTCATCGTTCTCGAAGGCATCGACGGCTCGGGCACCAGCACCCAGATGCGCCATATCGAAGCAGCCCTGGGCAAAAAAGGGCTGCAGCATATGATGACCGCGGAACCCACCGGCAGGCCGGAGGGACTGCTCATCCGAAACATCCTCCAGGGCGAGCTGGATGCCGACCCGGGAACCGTCGCATACCTCTTCGCCAGCGACCGCCATCAGCACCTACACGGAAAAGGCGGAATCATCGAAGCCCTGGAAGCAGGAAAGCTTGTTATTTGCGACCGCTATGCCTTCTCGAGCCTTGCCTATCAGGGCATCACCTGCGGCAGGGAGCTGCCGGAGTATCTCAACGCCCGGTTCCCCGCCCCGGGACTGACGGTCTTCTTCAGAATCGACCCGGAACGCTCGCTGCAGCGGCTGAATTCCAGGAACAAGCTTGAGATTTATGAAAAAATACACATGCAAAAGCTTGTGAGTCTTGCCTATGAGTCGATCATTGCGGAAAAAGGTTCTAAGGGCTGGAATATTCAGAGCATCGATGCGGAAAACCCTATCGAGCAGGTCCGGCGAGAACTTTTCTCCATCATAGGCGACTATACGGGAATAACTCTGGACTAGAATCACCCTGCGCCGGCGCAGACCAGCAGAGTCCCCCACCCGGGAGATTCCTGCCTTCCAGGCGCTTCAGCGTATAAGCATGGCGTCGCCGTAGCTGAAAAATCTGTACCCCTCCCGTATGGCCTCCTCATAGGTCTCGAGGATCAGCTCTCTTCCCGCGAAGGCCGAGACAAGCATCAGAAGAGTGGACTTGGGCGTATGAAAGTTGGTGAAAAGCTGATCGATCAGGGAAAAGCTGCGCCCGGGGTAGAGAAAAATATCCGTGCTGGCAGGGCCTGATCGGAGTACTGTCCCATCCCATGCCGATTCCAGTGTCCTGGCGCTGGTAGTGCCTACGGCGATCAGTTTTCTGCCCTCATTCTTGGCCTTCTTCACCGCCAGGGCAGTCCGCTCAGGCACGGAGTACCATTCCCGGTGCATCTGATGCTCCTCGATAGTGTCGACCCGCACCGGAAGGAAGGTGCCTAGGCCAACGTGGAGGGTGACCCATTCCATGCCCACCCCGGAATCGGAGATCTTTTCCAGGATCTCAGGGGTAAAATGAAGCCCGGCGGTGGGCGAGGCCGCTGAGCCGATAACCCTGGCATACACGGTCTGGTAGCGCTCCGCGTCCTGCGCTTCATCCTCCCTGCGGATATAGGGGGGAAGCGGTATGTGCCCGTTCCGCTCCAGATACTCGTCATCCAGCGCCCGGTCAAAGCCGACGATCTTCTCCCCAGAGGGAAGGAGGGCGGTAATTCTTCCGAGAAGCTTTTCGGGGAACATGAACTGCCTGCCGACCCGCTGCTTCCGGGACTTGCTGGACATAGCCGTCCAGCTGGAGGAAGGGGCTTCTTCGTTCAGGCCTTCTTTCGCAGGGTGGAGCAACAGGAACTCCACCTTGGCGCCCGTATCGGTGGCGATGCCGTAGAGCCTCGCCTTTCTCACCTTGGAATCGTTGAAAACCATGAGGCTACCCGGGTCGATAAATGAAGGCAGATCGCCGATCATGGCATGAGTGCGGCGGCCCGTGGACCGATCCAGGACTAGAAGCCGTGAGCTGCCCCGTTTTTCAGCCGGATACTGGGCTATCAGCTCCTGGGGCAGTTCAAAATTGAAGTCTTCCGTTTTCAACGCTGTACTCCATTCCCAAATGTTTATATGCCTGCGGGGTGGCTACCCTGCCCCGGGGCGTCCGGGCGATCAGGCCAGCCTGGATTAAAAACGGTTCGTAGTAGTCTTCCAGGCTATCCACACCCTCTCCCACGGTTATCGCCAGGGTTTCGGCTCCCACGGGGCCGCCGGAGTACTTGAGGATGATAGCCCTGAGAATCTCCCTGTCCAGTTTTTCCAGTCCGAGCTGATCCACTTCCAGCCTGGAGAGCCCTTCCTTGACAATATCGATATCGACCGAATCCTTGCCTGCCACCTGGGCGAAGTCGCGCATTCTGCGAAGAAGCCTGTTGGCGATCCGCGGGGTACCCCTGCTGGTGGAGGCCAGGCGGCTCACCGCGTCTTTTTTTATTTCGATACCCAGGATGGCTGCCGATCTTCGTATCACCAGCTCGAGCTCTTCGGGGCTGTAGTAATCAAAACGCAGTGATATGCCGAAGCGGCTAGCCAAGGGGGCCGATACCATGCCCGCCTTGGTGGTGGCCCCGATGAGGGTAAAAGGCGGCACCGGAACGCGGACGGTCCTAGCAGCAGGCCCCTGGCCGATGATCCAGTCCAGCTCGAAATCCTCCATGGCGATATAGAGCATTTCCTCGATCGCCGGCTTGAGCCTATGGATTTCGTCGATAAAAAAGACCGAACCCGGCCTCAGTGTGGTGAGAATGCCCGCCAGGTCCTTGGGCTTGTCAAGGGCAGGGGCCGAGGTAGGCTTGAAGTCGGCTCCCATCTCGGAGGATACCACCAGGGCCAGGGTTGTTTTGCCCAGGCCGGGGGGCCCCATGAGGAAGAGGTGGTCCAACGCTTCCTCCCTCTCCCTGGCCGCCTTTATGAAAATAGAGAGGTTTTCCTTGATTCGGGCCTGGCCCTGGAACTCCGACAGCACATGGGGGCGCAGGGAAGATTCCCGCTCGTCCTCGCCGGGATCGAAAACCGGGTCCATGGCGCCGCTCTTCCTGCCTGTCTCCCCCCTGGACGAATCAGCCTTGCGCATCATGAGACCCCTTTAGAGGAGAGTTCGAAGAGTGCCTGCCTGAAGAGCTCGGCCTCCCCTTCCTTGCCCGAGTCGGGCGGGAGGGCCGCAGCCCTGCTTCGGACAGCTTTCTCCGCCGCCCTTCTATCGAAACCCATGTCGGCCAGGGCGCTTACCAGATCATCCCAAGGCGAAGAGGGCATCCCGGCGCCGCCCGAATCATCCATGTCCACAAGCTTGCCCTTGAGGGCGAGCACCATTTTCTGCCCCAGCTTGGGTCCCACTCCAGGGATCCTCTTGAGCGCCCTCAAGTCCCCCGCATCCAGAGCCAGCTTGAGATCCTGTGGGGATATGCCTGAAAGAATCTTCAATGCCTGCTTGGGTCCTATGCCTTCGACCTTGGTCAGATCGAGAAAAAGACTGCGCTCAGCCTCGGTGGGAAAGCCGAAAAGACGCATTCCCTCATCCCAGTGCTGGAGCCATACAAAGACTTCCACATCCCCGCCCACCGGTCCAAAGAGCGCCAGGCTCCTGGTCGGCACGGAGATGTCCCATTCCAGTCCGCCGGTGAGGACGTAGAGCGATTCCCCTGAGCGGCCTCTGAGTTTTCCCATGATTCGGTTAAACATTGAAGGCAGTATAGCAGGAGCTGGGCTCAGAAGACCAGTACGAATGTCTTCAGATTTGCCCCAAGCCCGCAGGACCCTCGAAGTGCGCCCTGCAGACAGCAGCGGCGAGCGCGTCCGCCGCATGGTCGGGCTTGGGCGGCTCGCTCAAGCCCAAGAGGATACGCACCATCTCCTGGACCTGGTTTTTGTCGGCCCTTGCCGTTCCGGTGACCGCTTTCTTTATGGCGTTGGGAGTAAATTCAGCCAAGGGAACGCTGGCCTGATAGAAGGCCAGCTTGATGATCCCCCTGGCTTCGGCCACGGGAAGGGCAGAGCTGACGTTTCTAAAAAAGTACAGGTCTTCGATGCCGCCATACTGGGGTTTGTAGTTTTCGAGAATATCCCGGACACCGGAGAAAATCTGCTGGAGCCGTAGCTCCGATGGGTCTGATGGAGACGTGCGTATGCAGCCGTGGGCGACATGACGTAAAAGGCCTCCCTTGGCTAGGGCTATGAGGCCGTAGCCAAGAAAGGCCAATCCAGGATCTATGCCTATTACGATAGTTTCGGCGCCAGCCTTGGCCGGGCGGATCATCGGCTATTCTTCGCTTTCCGGGAGCTCCACGTTGTGGTAGACATTCTGGACGTCTTCGTTCTCCTCGAGCCTTTCGATGAGCTTCTGGACCTTGCCGCCCGTATCGGCGTCCACCTCGATATAGACATCGGGAACCATGGAAATCTCGGCTCCCAGGGTTTCGAAATTTTTGGCGTTCATCGCGTTGAGCACCAACTCGAAATCATTCGGATCGGTGTAGACGATAATGGTGCCGCCGTCGTTCTGGATGTCGTCGGCGCCGGCGTCCAAGGCCGCTTCCATGATCTGGTCCTCGCTGTAGGTTTCGCCGTCGTAGGAGAGGATGCCCTTGCGCTTGAAAAGATAGGAAACCGAGCCGGTGGATCCGAGGTTGGCACCAGAACGGGTAAGGAGATTGCGGATTTCTGCAGCGGCCCGGTTTTTATTGTCCGTGAGCACTTCGATAAGGAGGGCGCCGCCGCCAGGGGCATAGGCCTCGTAGGTGAGTTCCTCGTAGGTCGTGCCTTCAAGCTCCCCGGTACCCTTCTTGATAGCCCGGTCGACGTTGTCCTTGGGCATGTTCGCCGCCCTGGCCTTGAGGACTGCGGTTCTGAGCCTGGGATTGCCGTCGGGATCGCCGCCGCCCATTCTGGCTGCGATGGAAATTTCCTTGATGAGCTTGGTGAACATCTGGCCGCGCTTGGCGTCGGCAGCTCCCTTCTTGTGCTTTATGGTCGCCCATTTACTGTGACCGGACATGCTTTTTCTCCTTGTTTCCGACTATACACAAATGACGCAAAACGATACCACGCTAGCATTTTTACTGTCAACTACACCCTGGGGAAGGGACAGCGAGCCTTCAATAGGATGGGGTTGGGCAGCGGCGATTCGCCAGGCTGGGACTGCTGCCCCAGAACTTAGGCGGCAGCCCTTATCTGAGGCGCACCTGGGTCTTGCCGTAGCCACCCTCTTCTGGACGGGCAAAGTAATAATCCTCCACCGCCGCCTGTCGTCGCAGATAGTCGTGGATACCCCTGCCCAGGATACCCTCCCCGGTGCCGTGTATAATGGAAAAGCTTTTCAAGCCCTGGAGGCTTGCTGCATCGATCTGGCGCTCCACTGCCTCCAGGGCTTCTTGGAGCCTGCACCCGCGCAGGTCGAGCTCGAACTTGGCCCTTGGCGCTTCCCCGTTTTCTCCAGGGGCCAATTCCACAGCGTAGCTGAGGCTCTCCTCGGTTTTTTTACGTGCAGGAACAAGCTCTGCCTCGGGAACGGTCAACCTGAGTGAGCCCAACTCGACAAGCCACTGGCCCTGGCCGGCCCTACGTACTACCCGGGCTCTGCGGCGATTCTTTCCGTAGAACACCTCATCGCCCTCGATGATACCCCTTAGTTTCCGGGGATCTGCCGCCTGAATAGCTTCGCGGGACTCCCCAGGGGCCAGCAGCTCCTGGTCTTCCCGAAACGCAGCCTCTTCCATGGCCAACATCGCCGCTTCCCGCTCCAGCGCCGAGGCCTGGGTTTCCACAGATTCGGCGAGCCGGTCCAAAAACCGCTTTGCCTCTCTGACGCTTTCTTGCCCGCCCCGGGATTCCCGGAGCTCACGAATGAGGTTTTCAAGGGTTTTTCTGCTCTCCTTGAGGAGGTTCCCCAGTTCCGCGACGCCCCGGCGGCGCAATTCCTGCTCTCGCTGGCGCAGCTGCAGAGCGGCCAGGTCCACCTTCCGTCTATCCTCCACGGTAGACTGAATCCGCCTGCGCTGCTCCCGCTCGAGCCTTTCGATAGCCCGCTGCTTTTCCGAAAGGCTTTTTATCATTTCGCCGATATCGCTCCGCTCCTCGTCCAGATACCGTCGGGCAGCCTCGAGAATCGATCCTGGAAGCCCTACCTGGGCGGCCACATCCAAAGCCCTGCTCTGGCCCGGTATGCCCATGACGATGCGATAGGTTGGCGCCAGACGCGCGGAGTCGAATTCCATCGAGGCATTGAGACAGCCAGGTTTGGTATAGCCATAGTTTTTGAGAATCCCGTGATGGGTAGTGACAATCGTTAGGGCCCCCAGTTCGATACAGTAATCCAAAAGCCCCATGGCCAAGGCGCAGCCCTCCTCGGGGTCGGTCCCCGCCCCCAGCTCATCCAGGAGGATCA
>JAEZSM010000173.1 GCA_023421875.1 Spirochaetota bacterium
ACATAGTAGCCGGGATTCTTGGCGTTGGCGCCGAGGCCCGCGGTGTCGTTGAGCTCAAGGATCCGCACGCCGGCGATGCTCCGGTTGAGCTCCACACCCACCAGAAGAACCGCCTGCCCCCCGTAGCTCGGGCCGGCGGCTTTCACCGCTAATCCCAGGGATGCTTCTCCACGCTTGGCCAAAAAGGCGCTCGAAATGTTCACCGTCGCGTTGGCCGATGTTATGGAAGCCGAAACATCCTCGAAGACCTCGCCTTCAGGGAAGAGATCCCGCAGTGAGGCTTCAAGGGCAATCTGATCCTGCGCCTCGATTCTCGGCTTGGTGATGGAATAGACCACCGCCAGACTCGCGCAGGCGCCCACGGCAAAAAGGGCGAGGGCTATGCCCAGTCTAATACTGCCTTTCATCGCGCCGCCTCCTTTGAGGACTTCGCCGGCTTGGCCGGAGGCACGAAGCCGTACTTCTTCACCCTCATCTTGTTGAGGAAGGGCGTGGCGATATTCATGATGAGGATGGCGTAGGTGACACCCTCGGGAAAGCCGCCGAACTTTCTGATCACCGCGGTGATCAGACCTATGCCGATGCCGAAGATGATCTGTCCCTTGGGCGTCAGCGGCCTGGTGGCGTAATCCGTAGCCATGAAGAAAGCCCCGAAGGCTATGCCGCCGGTGAGGAGGGAGAATAGGGGATTCATGCCCAATATCCAGGAAAAGAGAAAGGTTGAACCCAGCACAGCCACCGGAATGACAAACTGAATGACACCGATACCCAGAAGAAATAGACCGCCCAGCGTGATAAGCAGAATGGAACTTTCGCCCATGGAGCCCGAGTGGTAGCCCAGGAAAAGCTGCCTGAAGAGCTCCCCGTCGCTGTGAGTGCCCAGATAGGTGCCCACGTCAGCCAGGGTCTTGCCCGCCTTGACCAATCCTAGGGGAGTAACCGCCGTTACGGCATCGGGTCCCACGATCAGGCCCTGGGGAAGGGTCCAGGTTGTAATGGCCGCCGGAAAGCTCATCAACAGGAAAGCCCGGCCGATGAGAGCCGGATTGAAGGGGTTGGCACCCAATCCGCCGAAGAATTCCTTGGCCACCACAATGGCGAAGACCGCGCCCAGGGCGCCCATCCACAGGGGCGTCGAGGGAGGAAGCGTCAAAGCCAGAAGCAGGCCAGTGACTAGGGCGGAAAAATCCCCCACAGTGGTCGACGCCTTAATGAGCTTGCGGAACACGAATTCCGCCGCCGCGGCCGAAGCCATAGTGACCAGAATCAGCGCCAGGGCGGAAAACCCATAGAGGTAGACCCCGTAGGCCGCGGCGGGAACCAGGGCTATCAGCACCGAAAGCATGATCTTCGGGGTGCTCACCGGGGTAAAGGAATGGGGGCTCGATGAAAGCAACATAGCTTTAGCGGGCATTCTGGGCCTCCTTCTGCTTCAAGGCGCGCAGCACCTGCTTGCCTACCCTGAAACGCTGCACAAGATGACGGTGGGAGGGACAGACAAAGGAACAGGTGCCGCATTCGATGCAGTCCAGAAGGCCTATCTTCTCCGCTTCCTTATAGTCGCCCGCCTCGATCGCCGCGGCCAGCAAAGCCGGAGATAGCCTGCAGGAGCAGGCGCGCATGCAGCGGCCGCAGCGTATGCAGGTTTCCTCCTCGTAGTGCCTGGCCTCGGCCGCATCCAGTAAAAGGACGCCCGAGGTGTTCTTCTGAACCGGAATCTGGTAATTGGGCACCGCGACGCCCATCATCGGTCCGCCGTAGATCACCATGCCCAGCTTTTCCTCGTCGGCCTGGGCCAGCCCGGCGGCCAGAATGTCCGCCACGGGAGTCCCGATGGGAGCCACCACATTGGCCGGCTTCGCGCAGGCCCCGCCGGAGATGGTGAGCCCGCGCTCGATGAGGGGCTTGCCCTCCTTGAAGGCGTCCACCATTGCGCAGAGGGTGCCGATATTCTGCACCACACAGCCCACGTCCATGGGCAGGCCGCCGGAGGGCACTTCCCTGCCGGTGATGGCGGTGATGAGCATTTTCTCGCCGCCCTGGGGATACTTGGTCTTCAAGAGCTGCACCCGAATCTTCATGCCGGCCCTCGAGCGGGGGCTTGCGGCGATGGCCTTCTCAAGCAGCGGAACGGCATGGATCTTGTTCTCCTCCACGGCGATCACGCCCTCGGGAGCGTTCACAATCTTCATTGTAATAGCCACGCCCTCCACCACGTCGTCGGCGCGCTCGATCATGGTGCGCTCATCGATGGTCAAAAAGGGTTCGCACTCGGCGCCATTGGCGATAACCACGGCGATGGGCTTAGAGGGCGCCAGCTTGACATGGGCGGGGAATCCCGCGCCGCCCATGCCCACGATGCCCGCAGCCCTTACCCGGGCCAGGGCTTCTTCCTTCGAGCAGGCAAAGGGATCCAGGGGCGGCATAAAGTCCAGCAGATCCTCGGGCGCAGGGACAGGCTGTCCTTCCGCCGGGGGAGGCAAGGCCTCGATTATGATGCAAGGCCCGTCGGAATTGTTCGACTGGGTCCTGGGCTCGATTTTCTTTACTACCCCGGCTATCGGGGCATGGACAGGAACGGTCATCCTGCCCTCGGCGTCGGCGATCTTCTGTCCGCGCTTAACGCTGTCCCCGACTTTTACCAGGGGCTGAAGCGGAGCGCCGAAGTGCTGATTGACGGGCACGACCACAAGTTTTACCTCGCGCAGCCGTTCAATCGAGAGAGCGCTGGACCGTTCTTTTCGCTCGGGCGGATGCGCTCCGCCTTTGAAGGTCTTTACTGCCATGGCGGAAAATGTCTCCTTTGCAGGTTAAATCCGCATTCAGCGAGCCTCGCCCTCGACAGGGGCTGCGGACTCGCTGATTAAGGTGGGAAAACGCTGAATTTTACTCCGAATTTCGAAATACGGTCAAGCTCAGACTATCTGCGGCCCCTGAACATGACCCGTACTTGCTTGTATAAACCCTCACCCTCGCTCTTGGTCTCGATATCCACGATATCGTTGAGGGTAGTGTGGACAATGCGCCGCTCGAAGGGGTTCATCGGCTCCAGGAGGATCGACCTGCCTGTCCTGCGCACCTGCTCGGCGGATTCGTAGGCGATGCGCACCAGGGACTCCTCCCTGCGGATCCGGTAATTCTCCGAATCCAGGATGACCTTCACGTCCTCCCTGCCCAGCTTGCCGGCGTAGACATTGGCCAAGAGCTGCAGGGCGTCGATATTCTTCCCCTTCTTGCCGATGATCATGGAGGTATTGTCCGTATCGACCTTGAGGCCGAGCTTTTTGTCTTCCCTGAACAGCATCGACACTTTGGAAGGGTAGCCCATGGCATCCACAACGGCCTTGGTCCAGGCGACAATTTTTTCTTCGAACTCATCCATGGGAATCCGTTCTTCGTCCGAAAGCAGCCTGCGTTCCTGCCGAGTTTCCGCTTCTTCCCGGACCGCGACGCCCGCCGACGGGCCTTCGCCGTCGGGTGCGGCATCAGGGCTTTTTCCATCGGAATTCGTATGAACCCTGATCTTTACCTTGCCTTTTTTAAAGAGGCCTCCGGAAAGCGATTCGAGGATTTCCACATCGAACTCGTCGGTTTCCAGGCCAAGCTGGGCTGCGGCGAGCTCGATGGCTTCGCGCTCGGTCTTTCCTTCAAATTCATATATCATCACTATCTCCTAAACAGTGGTAAACGTGCGTGTTTATGACGCCCCGGCAAGGTTTGCCAGCGTGAAAGGCAAGCAAACCGTTCCAGGTACTGGACTTTAGCGCTTGCCGCCGGACTTCCTTCCCGAGCTCCCCTCGCCCTTTCCTTTCTTGGAAGTATCGGAGTTCTTGGCCGAAGCGGAAGCGGAATTTCCCTTCTCCATGCCCGCGGCTTTCTGCTCGAGCCAGTCCTTGACCTTCTCGCCTATCCCACTTTGGCTCGAGGCCGAGCCGTTCTTGACACTGGTTCTGCCGGCGCTCTTCATGGCGCCCGTGGCCGGAGCCGCGGCAGGGGCTACCTTGAGCTTGTGCTTCTTCATCAGATCCTTGATCAGCATCTGCTGGGCTATGGTCAGAAGGTTACTGACGATCCAGTACAGCAGAAGACCGGAGGGAACATCGTAGAGAATGAAGAAGAACATGATGGGCATACCGTACATCATCATCTTCATCTGGCCCGCATTCTGCCCTCCCTGAGGGCTTTGGGTGAACTTGCCATACAAAAGCTGGCTGGCCAGGTAAATGATGGGCAAGGCCCGCAAATCGTTCCATCCGAGGATTGGGAGCCTGAAAGAACCGAAATTCACGATGCTCTCGGGCAGGGAAAGGTCGTTGATCCAGCCGGCAATAAAGCTGGCACCCCTTAAATCGAAGTGATTGTTGAAGAGATTGTACATTGCGATGAAGAGGGGAAACTGGATCAGCATGGGCAGGCATCCCGACATGGGATTGTAATTTTCCCGCTTGTAGAATTCCGCCATCTCCTGGTTGAGCTTTTGGGCGTTGCCCTTGTACTTGGCCTGAATTTCCTGGAGCTTGGGCTGAAGTTCCTGCATTCTCGCGGTGGAGATGGAGCTCTTTTTCGTCAGGGGGTAGAACAGTATCTTGATGATAATCGTGACCAGGATAATCGCAACGCCGTAGTTGGGAATGAGCTTGTAGGAAATGTTCAAGAGGAATTTCAGGATCGTCTCAAGCCAGCCTAAAAGGTTGGAGCGCTCGACAACGTCCTCCAGCCTCATGGCCGAAAGGCCGAAGCTGTTCTTGTCCGCGTATTCGTATTTGGCCAGCTGCGAATTCGTCCTGGGACCGAAGTAGAAATAGTATTTATCCGTCTGGGACGAGGATGAGAGCGCGGGCCTGGACAGATACATGGTGTTGGTCTGCTTGATCAGCTGATCCTGACCCTGCAGATAGCTGAAGGAAGCGAAGGGCAGTTCGGGAATTGCGATGAAGGAGAAGTATTTACCCGTCATCGAGCCCCAGCTGGGCCGTTCTTTTATGGTCTGAAGACTACCGGCCTTGGGCATCTCGGTCTTTTTCTTGCCTTCTACTTCGAGGATGTACTTCCGATAATCGGCGTTTTTGCTCAAGTGGTCGAAGCGGGGACCGATCTGGGGTCCCACCGAGAGGGTGTAGGCGGTTCCGTTCGTGTTGAGAGGAACCTGGGCCCCGTTTTCACCCTCCAGACCGATCGCCATTCCGAACAGGTACTCTCCGTTGCGGAAGGTGTAGGTTTTCTTATAGGTAAAGGGCTTGAGCTCCCCACCATCGCTGGGGCGGGCATAGAACACTCGTGAAAACTGGATCGTCTTCCTGTCATTATCCAGCCAAGAGACGTTCATGAGCTCGCTCACCACCGGGGCTCCCGGGGCGCCGAAGGCCAGGGAAATGCCCTGGGATCCCTTTTCGCCGGGAACAATGAGGTCCACAAAGCCGTCCTTGTCCTTGTGCTCCTTGAGCTGAAGGGAGACGATGTCGCCCCCTGCGTTGCTCAACACTACCTTCAAGAGATCGGTTTCGATCGTATAATTGACCTGAGCGACCGGGGCTTCGACCGGCGGCGTCTGTGCCGCGGCAGGAGCTGCCGGAGCGGCCGGGGCGGTCGTTACAGTGCCGGCCGGGGCGAAGGGATCGGCCAGGACAGTGGCCGCGGGGGGCGGAGCGCCTGCCGATTCGCTAAGCTGCTGGGTTGTCTGGACCGTACTCTGGGCGCTCTGGGGCGCGGGGGGAAAGAATACGTTCTGCAGCATGAAACCAACGCCGACAATGACCGTCGAAAGCACCACCGCAAGGATGGTGCGTCTGCTTTCTTCCTTGGACTGGGAACCGTCGTTAAATATGCTCATGGTACTGGATCATAACCTCCCGGATTATGTGGATGGCAGCGAATGATTCTCCTGAAGGCCAGCCACAGACCTTTAAAGGGGCCGTACTTGGCGATAACCTGGTAGGAGTAGGCGGAGCAGGTAGGGTAAAACCTGCAGGACGGAGGAAAAAGGGGCGATATCAGGATCTGGTACAGTTTTATGAGGGCGAGAAACGGAAGTGAAAGCAGTTTCTTCAGCACATTCATTCGACTAAACCCGCCTTGCGAAAGAGCCCGAGCATCAGGGCGGAACAGACTGGAAAGTCCTCGTATCCGGGGTACAGAATAACGGCTACGTCGAAGCCCCGCCGGAGCGCCGCCTTGTTGAGGCGCCAGACTTCCCGGGCTACTCGTTTTGCCCGGTTGCGCCGGACAGCCCCTTCAAATGAGCGAACCGTAATAAAAACGACCCGGTTCCGCGGAAGGGAATTGCGCGCCACGCGCACAGCCATCCCCTTGCAGGAAAACCGGGCGCCAGTGCGAAAAATCCGGTCTATTTCCGACTTCTTCCGAACTTTCTCGGATTTCGGAAAATCTTGTTTCTCTTTTTCCATATCCCCGTCC
>JAEZSM010000029.1 GCA_023421875.1 Spirochaetota bacterium
CTCGAAGGCCCCTTCGGCGATCACACGGGATTCTATTCCCTGCCCGACCAGTACCCAGTCTTCCATCTGGAGCGCCTCACCCGGCGCGAAAAACCGATATATCCCGCCACAATCGTGGGCATTCCTCCCAAGGAAGATTGCTGGATGGCCAAGGCCACCGAGCGGCTCTTTCTACCTATTCTCAAGCAGCTCTGTCCGGAGATCAGCGACCTCGTCATGCCCCTGGAGGGTGTCTTCCACAACTGCGTTATCGTCTCCATCAAGAAACGATTCCCCGGCCATGCCCGCAAGGTGATGAACTTCCTCTGGGGTATGGGGCAGATGATGTACACCAAGCTCATCGTCGTGCTGGACGACGACATCGATCTCAAGGACCTGTCCAGGGTGGCCTGGAAGGTTTTCAATAATATAGACGCAGGCAGGGATCTTGTGCTCTCCCAAGGCCCCTTGGACGCCCTGGACCACTCCTCGCCCCAGCCCCGCTACGGCACCAGGCTGGGGATCGACGCCACCAAGAAATGGCCCGAAGAAGGCCACACCAGGGAATGGCCAGAGCCCTTATTGATGGACCCAGTGGTGCAAGAACTCGTAAACAGGCGCTGGAAGGACTATGGCCTCGACTAAAGGCGGCAACCAAGCTAAAGGGCTCGGAGGGCTTGGTAGCCTCGGCACACGAAAAGGCCTAGGGCGGCTGGCCACCCTGGGCGAATCGGTGATGATACGGCACAGCCTTTTCTCACTGCCCTTCGCCGCGGCGGCCCTCCACCTGGAAACAGGAGGACGGCCGCCGCTCGCCAAACTCCTCTGGATCCTCGTGGCCGCCTTCGGTGCCCGCAACGCGGCCAACGCCCTCAACAGAATAATCGATGCCCGCATAGACGCGGCCAACCCCAGAACCGCCGGCCGAGCCCTTCCCGCCGGCCGCATCAAATCACGCGAACTCTGGCTTTTCACCGCGGCCATGCTCGCCCTCCTCGTCCTGGGCGCCGCCATGCTCAATCCCCTCTGTCTCGCACTCCTGCCTGTGGCGGGCATCCTCGTCTTCGGCTATTCCTACACCAAGCGCTTTACCTGGCTCTGCCACTACTGGCTGGGCATCACCTGCTCAGCAGCCGTCATGGGCGCCTTCCTGGGCATTTCAGGCGCCTTCGAACTGCGCTACTTCCCCCTCACCGCGGGCGTCGCCCTCTGGGTAGCCGGCTTCGACATTCTCTACGCCATCCAGGACATCGAGTTCGACCGCGGCGCAGGACTTAAATCCATACCCGCCCGCTTTGGCAAAAAGCCCGCCCGACTCATCGCCATAACCTGCCATTTCCTCGCCCTGGCAGGCTTCGCCAGCATTCTCGTATTCTGGCCTTCCACCGGGTTAGCCCTGACAATAGCCCTGGCCGCCTGCCTCGCCCTCCTGGTAGCCGAACACCTCATAGCCTGCAAAGGCACCGAGCGGCATGTAAAAATCGCCGCCTATGGCATCAACGAGATAATCCCCCTGGTAATTCTTGTCGGTGTTGCCCTGGATATCTATCTGCTATAATATGGGGCAAAGATGGAACGATTCCTCGTCTGCATCACTGGTGCTTCGGGCGCCATATACTCCCTGCGTCTTTTGGCTGCCCTGGCAACCAGAGGCTGTATCGTTCATCTTTGCTGCTCCCCCTGGGGAGCCCGGCTGATCCTGGAAGAAACAGGCCGGCCGCTGGGCTACTGGCTCAGCAGAATCCGAAGTTCCGGCGGCCCCGACAACAGCCCCGCGATCGTGCGCCAGCACCCGGCCGATGATTTCTCAGCCCCCATAGCCTCCGGTTCATTCAGATTAAACGGAACGGTCATCAGTCCCTGCTCCATGGGAACCATGGGAAGCCTCGCTTCCGGTGCCTGTTCAAACCTTATCCACCGTGCGGGCGCCGTAGCCCTCAAGGAAGGCTGGCCTTTGGTGCTCGTCCCCCGGGAAACTCCTTTGTCCCTGATAAATCTAAAATCCTTCGTGCAATTAAAAGAAGCCGGCGCGGTGGTTCTTCCCGCCTGCCCCAGCTTCTACAGCAAGCCGGAAACCATCGAGGAGCTGGCAGATACGGTGGTCAACCGGATACTCGACCATCTGGGCATGCCTAACGAACAGGCTTATCGATGGCATCAGCCAAGCCGATATTAGTAGCTCTATGACAGCAAAAAAACTCATGTACGTAGCCGTACTGATTCTTCTCGCGGCCAGCGTCATACCAGCCCAAGCCCAGACCACAGGTCCCACCACGGACGCATCGAGGGCATCCACCAGCGCCGCGACAGTCACCCTCCGCCTTGGTGTCTTCGCCGACGCCGACTCCCTTCCCTTTCTTCTGGCTGAGCGGGACAAGCTCTTCACCCAGGAAGGCGTCAACGTAGAGCTTCTGCGCTTCCAGAGCGCGGTGGAAAGGGATTCGGCCTTTCAGGCAGGGGCTCTGGATGGCATGATCTCCGACATCCTGGCCGCCCTCCTCTCGGTTCAGGGCGGATTCCCCGTCAAGATCACAAGCCTCACCGATGGACGCTACGGCATAGCGGCTACCCCTGGCTCAACCCTAAAAAACCTAACCGATCTGGCCGGCAAGACTATCGCC
>JAEZSM010000037.1 GCA_023421875.1 Spirochaetota bacterium
ATGAGGCCAATAAGGCTGCCCACACCGGTGGATAAGCCGGCAAAAAGGGTCAATAAAAAGGCAAATAGTATATTGTTTTCCACGAACGTTTCCTTAGGCAGGGAGTATATAGTATCGCTCGAATGGGTACAACAGCGCCTCATGCACCGTTGCGGGGGCACCTTCTCCGCCTTGTGCTACCCTACACCGAAAAAAGAAAAAGCGTACCTATTTATGGCCCCTTTTTCACCAAGGCAGCCTTAAGTTCAGCTAAGCTTTCGTTGAGGGTGGAATGGTGTACCCGGGTCGGGTCGAACTTTAGCAGCTTGAAGCTGCTGTGAATGCAGAACCCGATGGCAAAGCCAGAAATCAGTGTACCGAGCCCCACCATTCCGCCGAGAGTCCAGCCCAAAATCGTAGCCGTCAGCTCTATTAAACTGCGGATCAAGCCGATCGGCCAGCGCAGTCTTCGCGCCAGGGCTACCATAAGACTGTCCCGGGGGCCGGCACCGAAGCCCGAGCCTATATAAAAGTAGGATCCGAGGGATATTACGTAGAGGCCGAGGATCAGCACAGGGATTCCCGCAAGGAGGTTTTCGACTTTTGGGATAAGCCCAAGGGCCAGCAGCAAATCGAGAAAAAAGCCTATGAGAAACATGTTGAGCAGGGTACCCAGGCCGATCGTCTCGCCCATGAGAATTGTGATTAGGACAATGACCAGGCCCACAATAATGCTCGCGGTTCCAATACTGATGCCGGTGACGGCGCTTATGCCCACATGGAAGACCTCCCAGGGGCCGTAGCCGATATTGGCCTGAATGGTGAGCACGATGCCCAGGGCATAGAGAAAAAGACCTACAATGAGCTTTAAAAAGCGAATCGAGATTTTTGCCATTATTCTGTCTGAATGTCCTTCATAAAAGCTGTGCGGTATTCACAACAGCTCCTGATTAGAAAGAGAGTATAGCTTTTTTCTTCTGCTGCGGCTATCGCTTTTCCTTGCCCGAGAGCTCGGTCACTTCAAGTTTCAGCACCGCGGTTCTCCGCAGCACAGCAGGATCATAAGCGCCTGGGGGGCCAGCAAAGCCGTAATGTTCCATGATACGGTCCAGGCAACGGATTTTATGCTCCGGTTCGTCTACCAGGCTGAGCCTTCCTGTACCGATAATGCTCTTGTACCGCGACGACCAGTTGCAGGCGATGCTGTCTTTCTGCAAAGCCTGTCCGGTGTCCATCTCGAAGCCCGCCAGGTCGCAGGACTTGATAAGGTCGATTTTTCTTCCTTCCGGCGCGCAGTGAAAATAGAGCTCGAGCTTCTCTTCCCACGTAAAGCCGAAACTCAAGGGTACGATATACGGAGCTCCATCGGCGCACAACGCGATTCTGCAGACGTCGCATAGCTTAATAATATCGCACAACGCATCTTTACCAAGCACTTCACGTTCGATTCTTCTCATTCGGTTCTTCCTTAAAAAAATCTTGCCTCAGTCGGGAAGCATCAAAGCGATGACCGACTCCAGGCCTGCTGCATCGAGAATCACAGGTACCGGATAGGGCGTGCCGTGCGCCTCCTTGAGGGCCGCGGCGGCGATGCCCGGAATATCCTTCCGCCTCAAAAACTCAGCCTTCTCGGGAATGCCCAAATCCTTGTTCAGCCGCCTCAGCGCTTCAACGAAGACAGCAGCCTGCTCCTCGACATCCGCTTCGGCCCTGCCGCCGCCCAAGCCCGCCGCCGCGGCCAGGTCGGCCAAGCGCTCGGGGACTACTCCGCGGTATAGGTCGATAAAGTACGGCAGGGTTATGGCGTTGGCCAGGCCGTGGGGTATGTGGTAGCGCTCGCCGAAGCGATGGGCCACCGCATGAATATAGCCCACGAATCCCCGGGTAAAGGCCCTTCCCGCCAGGTGGGATGCTCTGAGCATGGCTTCCCGTGCTTCCAGATCCTCGCCATGGCTGTAGGCCCCGCGCAGATTGGCAAAGACCAATCGTGTGGCTTCCAAAGCCTGCATATCCACGTCGGAGTAATGGAGGCTGTTGGTATAGGCTTCCACCGCGTGGGTAAGGGCATCCATGCCCGTGGCCGCAGTCATGGCCGGAGGCAGGCCGACGCAGAGTTCGGGATCGAGAATCGCGCTGTCCGGGGGCAGGCGTGGATCCAATACCGTGATTTTGCGCTGCTGCTTCTGGTCCGTGATCACCGCGGCGGCGGTGGCTTCGCTGCCGGTGCCGGCGGTGGTGGGCACGCAGATAAAGGGAAGGCCAGAATTCCTGCAGGGAAGCAGGCCTTTGAAAGCGCTCACCGGTTTTTTGTGGGTAGCCGCCATGCGGATGATTTTAGCCGCGTCGATCACCGAACCGCCGCCTAAGGCAATGACAGAATCACAACCGTTGTCCTTGAGCACAGCGAGCCCGTACTCGCATATCTCGAAACTGGGATCGGGCAGGACACCATCGAATATGGCAAAGGGAATCGAGCTCTCGGAGAGTACCGTGGTGAGCCTCGAAACCAGCCCTATCTTTATGAGGCTGGCATCGGTGACGATGAGTGGCTTGGATGCCTTCTGCACTTCCAGTTCCGAGGGGAGCAGCTTGAGACTCCCCTTGCCTGTGAGGAGCGTTGGAAGCTTCTGGCGCAGGACCGTAAGGCCCCGGGCGGCCAGGTTGAACCAGAGTCGCTTAGCCGCGTATGTCTTTGCCATAGCATGATGATATATGCCAGGCTCCGGCGGCGCAAGCTTACACCTGAATCGAAACCCATCTTCCCTGGCGATACCGGAGCTGAATGATAAAGAACCGGAATACCTGGTCGATCACCAGGGCGCTCCAGGCCCCATAGAGCCCCATGCCGAACTGCTGGATAAAGATGTATGAAAAAAGCGGTCGGATTCCCAGAATCCCGATGCCTAAGGTGATCGCCGGAAAGAGCGAGTCCCCGGCGCCCCTGAGCGCCCCGGCATAGACCTGGAAGGAGGACTGAAAGGGCTGAATTATCGCGGCAAAAATCATTATCCCCGCCCCCAGTAAAAGGATTTCAGGTTCGCTGGAAAAGAGCATGACCAGGGGTTTTCTAAAGATGAACATAAGAACGCCCATAAAGGTAGAGATAAGAGCCCCGGCCTTCTGGCAGGCTGCCGAGGCTCTTCGGGCCCTGTCGGGGCGGCTGCGGCCGAGGGACTGGCCTGTAAGGCTGGTGGCGGCGATTCCGAAAGCCTGGCCGTTGACGAAGGACATATTCAGTATGGACAGCACGATCTGATGAGCCGCGAAGGTAGAAGTGCCCAGGGATGTTATGGTGATGGTATAGAGGATGAGCCCCAGTCTTAGGACAAACTGCTCGACCGCCGAAGGCAGGCCGATCTTGAATATCCGGCTGAGCATGGGAAGATCGGGAAGAAAATTTCTGCGGGTGATGTTGAGTTCGATAAATTCCGAGGCAGCCTTGCCGGGCTTGCGGAAAGGATGGCCAAGAATAGCCCAGAGCGCCATGGCGCAGGCGACCATGTGACCGATCACCGTTGCCAGCGCGGCGCCCTGCACCTCCATCCGGGGAAAGCCGAATTTTCCGTAGATGAGAAGGTAATTGAAAACAATATTGACGAGGTTCGCGGTGATGTTGTATTTCATCGCCAGCTTCGTATCCCCGACGCCGCGCAGGAGGGCAGAGATGGAAATGGGCAGGGCGGTGGGAATGAAGCCGATCATGAGAATCCGGAAATAGGCGCTGGCCTCGTCCAGGATATCAGGTCCGGCGCCGATTATCCGCACCATCGGCCTAGCAAAGACAACGCCAAGCAAAGACAGCAAAAGGCCAAGGCTTAAGGAGATCATGACGGTTTGCCCGGTGACGAGCTCGGCGTCCTTCTTGTTTCCCTGGCCCTTAAACCGGGCTACCAGCGCGGTAGTTCCCACGTTGAGCGCCACGAAGGTGGCGAGCATTATGAATCGGGGCTGGTTGGTAATGCCCACCGCCGATATTGCGTGGGCGCCCAATCTTCCTACCATGATTATGTCCACCATCTGGGTCAACGCGGTGAGGATCAGTTCCACCACCACCGGGCCTGCGATGGCAAAAACCTGGGCATAGAGGGGCGAGGTAGCCATTTCTTTTGCAAGCCCTAAGGAGTTGAGAGGCTTGTGTTCGAATAGGGGTCGCACGGGGCACTAATCCTGCTTGTTTAAAATTTTTTAGTTTTTCAAAAGTCAGGCTGCTTTTGAAAAATGCGCGGCTCTGTTTCTATTATAAAAGCAATTACAACGAAACACTATAAAGAGAGTACCCTAAACAGTCAATATTATCTGCCCCTGCGCGGGTCGAAAGAGGGCTAGAGTATGTGCTCCAAAAACCTTCTGGTCCGTTCCTCCCTGGGGGAGCTGAAAAAGGTTTCGGGTGGGGCTTCTTCCACGATCTGCCCGGCGTCCATAAAAATAATCCGGTCTGCGGCGGCCTTGGCGAATCCCATCTCGTGGGAAACGATGAGCATGGTCATGCCTTCCCTGGCCAGGTCGATCATAACGTCCAGGACTTCCTTGATCATTTCAGGGTCGAGGGCGCTGGTGGGCTCGTCGAAGAGCATTACCTTGGGATTCATGGCCAGAGCCCGGGCTATGGCGACGCGCTGCTGCTGCCCGCCCGAGAGCTCATCCGGCCAGGCATGCTCTTTTTCCGAGAGGCCCACCTTGTCCAAGAGTCTCCGGGCTGTCTGCAGCGCCTCTTCCTTGCCCTTTTTGAGGACGGTGACGGGCGAGAGGGTTATGTTGTCGATTACCTTGAGATGGGGAAACAGGTTGAAGCTCTGAAAAACCATGCCCACTTCCTGGCGGATGTGGCGGATATCCGAGCCCTCGTTGGTCACGCTTTCGCCGTCGATGGTGATAGAGCCCGAATCCAGGCGCTCCAAGCGGTTGATCGAGCGCAGGAGTGTGCTTTTGCCCGAGCCGGATGGCCCTATGATGAGCACGACCTCGCCTTTCTGCACGCTCAGGTCAACGCCGTTCAGGGCCTGGAGGCTCCCGAAGGATTTTACCGCCTTCTTTATTTCAATGAACGTTGCCACGATGTCTCAGCCTTTCTTCCATGATCGCCACCAGGCGGGAGAAAAAGAGTGTCATAACCAGATAGATCAGGGCTATGACCGTGTAGCTCTCGAAATAGCGGAAGGATGTGGAGGCGTATTCCCTGCCCCGTCGCAGCAGATCCGATACCGCGAGGATGGACACCAGGGAGGAGTCTTTTAAGAGGGCTATGAACTCATTGCCGATGGGCGGAAGGATCACCCTGATAGTCTGGGGGATGATTATCATCCTCATGGCGCTGCTCCGGGACATGCCCAGGGCGAGGGCCGCTTCCATCTGCCCCTTGGGGATAGCCTGGATGCCCGCGCGGAAGATCTCGGCCATATAGGCGCCGTAGCAGATGGACATGGCCAGGATCGCCGCAGGAGGCCCCTGGAGCCTCAAGAGGGGTCCGAGGGCGTAATAGATGTAGAAGAGCTGCACCAAGAGCGGTATGCCACGGATGATCTCCACATAGACAGTGGCGATCCTGTTCACCCAGGCGCGCTGGGAAATCCTGCCTAGACCGGCGAAGAGGCCGATGATCAGGGCGAAGCAGATTGAGATGATTGTAACGGAAAATGTGGCGAACAGGCCGTCGGGCACAAAGGAAAGAATCCGGAGATACGGATCGGGGCTGAAAAGAGGAAGCGCCACAAGAAGGGCAATAGCCCCGAAAAAGGAGATATTCCAGGCTGAAAGAACCCCGCCCTCATCCTTTAACGGAATGAGTGTGCCGTCGGTTACATTGATAGTTGGCCGAGCGGGATTTTTGGAGTCCCGCTCGGAGCGCCCAGAGCCTTTTGTCATCCTATTTAAGCCACTTGTCTACGAGTTCGTCCAGTTTTCCCGAAGCCTTGACCTTGGCCAGGCCTTCGCTGAAGAGCTTGAGGGTTTTCTCGTCGCCCTTCTTGAATACGAAACCAAGCCACTCGTCGGTAAAAGGCTGGCCGACGATCATGAGCTTGTCTTTGTAATTGGGATTCTGAAGGGCAAAATCGGCGGCGATGGGTGAATCGGCCACGACGCCGTCGATATTGCCGTTCGCCAGATCCTCGTAAGCCAGACCGATCTCGTCGTAGGTCTTGAGCTCCACGCCTTCGACCTTGCCGATTTCTATGACGCCGGTGGTACCGATCTGCCCACCGACCTTTTTGCCAACCAAGTCGGCAATGGTGGTGACGCCTTCGGTGTCCTTTCGCACGACCAGAACCTGTCCTGCGTTGACATAGCCTTCAGAAAAATCATAGGTAGCCTTGCGCTCTTCGGTTATGGTTACCGAGGAGGCGATAGCCTGGTAGTTGCCCGCGGCGAGGCCGGCGAAGATGCCGTCCCAGGCGGTGTTTTTAATCTCCACCTCGAAGCCTTGGGCTTTGGCAATCTCGTTGACCAGGTCGATATCGAACCCGACGAGATTCTTATTCTCATCGACGAATTCCATGGGAGGCCATGTGGCGTCGGAGGCTACCGTGATTTTAGTAGGTTTTTTAGCGCAGGACGAAAGACCGGCCGAGGTGAAAACGACCAGCGCCGCGATTAGTAAAAACGCGGTGACAGAGGACCATGATCTCTTCATATGTCGCTCCTTTATGTCGATCTCTTAAGGATTATTTCGAGATCGCACAAGATACTTCGCTGAGAATAGGGCAAAGCGAGGGGCTATGTCAATAATTCCTGCTTCGAGCGTCTGATATTGATGCAACAAAAATCGATAATTATGTAATACGGCGTTTAGCGGTCGGCCATAGTGTGCGTATCGTGCTCTCCTATATCCTTGGCGTCCCAGGGGTAGACGATCCATACGTCTCCGAGATCTTCGCCGGCGACATAGAGGGAGACTTCCTCAGGAATTTGGCCGCGCTTGGGCTTGTTCTTGTTATGGATCACCGCCACAGCGATAGAGGCGGGACGGTGGCGCAAAAGCTCGCGGATGCAGTACTCCAGGGTTACCCGGGAATCGTCCACCTCATCCACCAGCAGAATGCGCCTGCCCGATAGCTGCCGTTCCGCTTCCTCGATCCACTGCAGCTTGCGGGGAAACTCGGAAGGCTTGTCATGGGCGTCGTAATAGGCAATGCCCACCGCCAGGATAGGGGCTCCCAAAAAGGTTCGCAGAATCCGGGCGGGAATGAAGCCTCCGCTTCCTATGGCCACGATAACGTCGGGCTTAAAACCTGCGGCACTGATGCGCTCCGCCATGCTCTTGGCCGTCATGTGAATCTGCTGATAGCTGTAGTGGCGCTTTTCCATGGCGCTATTGTAAAACTGCCGCGACAGTTCTTCAAGAACGGGGGACGCCGAAGTGACCGCTTTTCGCTTGCCAAGGGCTTAAATCGACGCTACAGTTGCGCCCATGAGCATCTTCGAGATTATTATGCTGCTTTGTTTCGGCGCCGCCTGGCCTGTTTCGATCTACCGCTCCATCAAATCCGGCTCGACCCGCGGTAAAAGCCTGTACTTTCTCTTCATTGTCCTGGCCGGCTATGCGGCAGGCATCCTCCACAAGCTGCTCTACCATTTCGATTTCGTCATCTATCTTTACTGCCTCAACGCCTTGATGGTGGGCACCGACACGGTCCTCTGGTTCCGCAATCGTCGCAGGGAATTGAATTCCTGACTTCTGTGTCGCCCTGGTCTCACGAAACGGTATTGACAAACTAACTGATAATGATTATCAATATCAATACAAGGACAGGGCATGAAAGAAGAACAGTTTCGGTTTATTCACTACCTGAAGTCCAAGGGGCTCAAGCTCACCTCGGCCCGAAAGACGGTGCTCACGGCCTTTCTACGATCCGAAGGGCATCTCAGCGCTGAGGATCTTCTGGCGGCGGCAAAAAAAATCGATCCCGGCCTCGGCCAGGCTACGGTCTTCCGCACGCTCAAGCTCCTGGCCGATGCGGGCCTCGCCCAGGACGCCTGCCAGGACGAAGGGCCCAGGCGCTACGAGCACGTCTACAAGCACGCGCACCATGATCACCTGCTCTGCATCGGATGCGGAAAATTGATCGAATTCTGTCATCCGGAAATAGAAAAAGCCCAGACAGAAATATTCAAGGAATTCGGATTCCAGGCCACAGGGCACAGGCTCGAATTGCGGGGCCTCTGCGCGGACTGCGCCGGGAAGTCAGGCAAGGCTAACGACTAAAGGAAAAAAAATGCGACTATCCGATACCAGGCCGGGTGCGGTATTTACCGTAGACAGGGTTCTTATTGGGGGAGAGATCGGCAAGCGTCTGGCGGACATGGGGTTCACCCAGGGCGCGACGGGACACTACATCAGAGGGGCCTTTCTCCGAGGTCCCCTGCAGATCCGGATCAGGGGCTATGACCTGCTAATACGACGCTGCGAGGCCAAGCTCATCGAGGTAAGCGTATAATGAAAAAGACCATTTCAGTGGCCTTGGCGGGCAATCCGAACGCAGGCAAGACCAGCCTTTTCAATGCCCTGACAGGCTCGCACCACAAGGTGGGCAACTATCCCGGCGTTACGGTGGAAAAGCTGGAGGGCTTTGCGGATCACGAACACCTGCGCTTTAAAATCGTCGACCTGCCGGGTATTTACAGCCTTACGGCCTACTCCCTGGACGAAGTGGTCGCCAGGGATTTTCTCCTGGAAGAAAAGCCCGATATCGTCGTGGATGTTCTCGACTCCACAAACCTGGAGCGAAACCTCTACCTCTGTCTCCAGTTCCAGGAACTGGGCATCCCTGTGGTCGGTGCGCTCAACATGACCGACGAAGCCGAGGCAAAGGGCATCAAGATAAACGAGAGTCTCCTCTCCGAAAGCCTGGGCATTCCCTTCGTAAAAACCGTCGGCACCAGCGGCAAGGGGATCAAGGCGCTGCTGGACCAGTGCGCCGCCCTCCTCGATTCCCCTGCCTCCATCGACGACGAAAAGGATAAGACGGCCGTAGCAACCGAGAAAGCGCTCTCGAGGCTGAAGGCGCCCCATTACGGCGAGGAAATCGAATCAAGGCTGCTGCCGCTGACAGAACTGCTGGTCAGCGATCAGGCTTTCAGCGCCCGGTATCCTGCCCGTTGGATCGCCATAAAACTGTTGGAAAACGACGAAAACGCCATAAAAAAACTGCGGGAACACGCCAAGGGAGAAGAAATCCTCTCCAAGGCCGAGGCGGACAGGGCCTGGATCACCGGGCATTTCGGCAAGGATTCGGAGATCGTCATCACCGAACAGCGCTACGGTTACATACGCGGTGCCATACACGAAGCCCTGACCCGCAGCCCGGGCGGAAAGGCTTCGCTGACCGAGTACATCGACCGTCTCACGATGAACCATTTTCTCGGGCTTCCCCTCTTTTTCTTGATAATCTGGGGAATTTTCAAGCTTACCTTCGCCCTGGGAGAATTTCCGGCAGCCCTGCTCGAGACATTCTTCGGCTCCCTGTCTACCCTGGCACAGGCGCTGATCCCGGAAGGGTTTTTCCGTTCCCTGGTAGTCGACGGAATCATCGGAGGCGTCGGGGGAGTATTTTCCTTCGTGCCCCTGATTGTGATCCTCTTTCTCTGCATTTCAATTCTTGAAGACACCGGGTACATGTCCAGGGCGGCTTTCCTCACCGACAAAGCCCTACACGCCTTCGGCCTCCACGGCCAATCCTTCATGCCCCTGATGCTCGGCTTCGGCTGCTCGGTTCCCGCCATCATGGCGACCAGAACCCTTAAAAGCCCCAGGGACAGGATTGCCACGATCCTGGCGGTGCCCTTCATGAGCTGCGGCGCCAAGCTTCCTGTCTATGTCCTGCTTGCAGGCACCTTTTTTCCAAAAAACGCCGACAACGTAGTGATGCTCATGTACTTAGGCGGCGTTGTCCTATCCATGTTTTCCACAATCGTGCTGAAGAAAACCGTGCTTCGCGGGCCGAGCACAGCCTTTGTCATGGAGCTGCCGCCTTACCGGCTGCCCACCTGGAAGGGTGTATTCTGGCATGTTTGGGGAAAGACCCTGAGTTATATAAAAAAAGCCGGAACGATAATACTCCTGGCTTCCATAGCCATCTGGGCGATCACTACCTTCCCTCAGCCCCGGGACGAGGCGGCAAAGGCGCAAGTATTCGCGACGGCTTTTGCCGAAACCATGGCCGAAGCCTCCCAGGAAGAACGCGCCCAGTCGGTTGAACGGGCTTTGGAAGAATATCGGCTCGAATACAGCGTCGCCGGGAGGATAGGAAAAATCATCGAGCCTGTCATGCGGCCTCTGGGCTTTAACTGGAAATTGGGCGTCGCCCTGGTACCCAGCTTCTCGGCCAAGGAACTCGTAGTTTCGACGCTGGGCATTCTCTACGGCGGCGGCGGCGAAGAAGGGGAGGAGAGTGAATCCCTGCGCCAAGCCCTCCAGCGCGATCCTGGCTTGAATCCTCTAACGGCGCTGACCTTCATGGTATTCATACTCATTATGCCCCCATGTCTTGCCAGTCTTGCGGCGATACGCTCCGAGGCGGGGGGCAGATGGCTTTTGTTCCAGGTACTCTATTCGATGGCCTTAGCCTGGATCGTATCGTTTATTGTAAGGCTGATAGCCCTGCCCTTTTTGGGTTGAGTCAGCCGCCCCACACCGGACTCTTCCTCTGCAGGCGAGCGGCCAGCCTGTTTTTCCGAACAGGCTTCGCAGAGGCCGGTCGCGTAGAGCGCGTGATGTCTGATCTGAACCCCCGCATCGGCTTCCATTGATTTTAAAAGCGGACCGATTCTGCAAGCCCCCAGGTCCACAAAACGATGGCAGCGCTCGCAATGGAACCAGTGCCGATGGGGCGCCTCGCGGGATACATAGTACCGTTCCGTGCCATGGGCGCTGCAATGAAGCACGAACGACTCGGCAAAGCCTTTTTCTTCCAGATAATGGAGCGAGCGGTAGACCGTGGCGAGATCGCAGAGCCCCTCCAGGCCTTGACCCAGGTCCAGGGCGGAAAGCGGTTTTTCGGCCTTGTCGAGCAGCAGTTTTATCGCTTGTCGCGCTTTTGTCATAGGCAGACTCTCGCCTTTCGCGTTTTTTGGCAGTGCCGCGCCCCGCCGCCCTTATGGCCAATTCTCATCGGCCTAGGCCCTGCGGCGCATCCGGAGGGCAGATACGGCCAGGAACACTGCCCCCGCAACCAGCACGACAACCGCTCCGGAAGGCAGGTCCAGCGCCCAGCTGACCGCCAGTCCGAGAATGGAAAAGACCAGGGAAAGGCCGCTTCCGATCAGCATCATGCCGCCCAGGTTTTTGGCGAAATACCCGGCGGTGCCAGCCGGAAGGGTGAGCATGGCGATGACCATGACAATGCCCACGAAGGTCTGGAGGACAACCACGGCGACGGCGGTGATGCCCAGAATGATCAGGAATACCGCATCCGTGGGCACGCCCCTGGTACGGGCGAACTCCTCGTCGAAGGCGGAAGCTTCCAGCTGGAAGTAGCCCCGCCAGGCCAAGAGAATGACAACCACATCCAGGATGGCCAGGAGGATGAGATCGCCCCGGGAGACCAGAAGAATGTTCCCGAAAAGGTAGCTCATGGGATCGGCGTATCCCGGGGTCTTGGCGATGAAGAGAATGCCCATACTCATGCCGATGGCCCATAGGGCGTTGATCACAGTGTCTTCCCGCTGTTTCGCCTTCAGCGAGACCAGACCGATGATCGCCGCCGCTATGACGGCGAAGACCAGGGCGCCGACAATAGGCGGCAGGCCGGGCAGGATGCCCTTGGCTGCCAGGTAGAGGGCCAGGCCGATGCCGCCCAGGACTGCGTGGGAAATCGCGCCCGCCAGGCCGGCGATGCGCTTTACAGTCACAACCGAACCCAGGACGCCGAAGAGAATGCTGGATAAGACGCCGGCCAACAGCGCGTTGCGCACGAAGGGCATGGAGGGATCGAAGAGGGCTTGGAAAAAACTCATGGGGTTTTCCTCCCGGCGCGGGCCTTTCGGCCCTCGGTTACGCCGGCGCAGCATTCGTCGGGCAGATCCGTGTCGTGGAGCACCTGGAGGGCTGAGCCTCCATAGAGCCCCGCAGGTATGTGGTCCGCCGGTTTGGCGGCATGGCGGAGGACGCCGCCCGGCCTGCCCTCCCGCTGGCCGACGCAGAGCACCACGTCGGTGAGAGAGGAGACGAAGGCGGTGTCGTGGGTCGCGATGAGGACGGTGGTGCTCTGCTTCAGATTGCCCAAAACGGTAAAAAGCCGCTCCTCGCTCTCGCTGTCCATGTTGGCCGTCGGCTCGTCCAGGATCAGAAGCTTGGGGGCGCTGGCCAAGGCCCGGGCTACCATGACACGGCGGCGCTGGCCGCCGGAGAGGGCCTTGTAAGGTCTGGCACGCAGATCCGCGACGTCGGCGAGCTCCAGCGCCGTCTCCAGCTCGGGGCAGGAGGCGCTCAGGCTGCGCGTGGAGTCGCAGTTTCTTGACAGCCCCTCCAACCTGCCCATTTTGACCACCTCCTCCACCGAAATAGGGAAGGCGGGATCATAATTCATGTACTGGGGGACATAGCCCACCAGCCCCCTGGCCCTTTCGGGGCTTTTCCCGAAAATCGAGACCTTGCCCGAATCGGGTTTCGCCAATCCCATGATCAGCCGCAGGATTGTCGTCTTGCCCGAGCCGTTGGAGCCGATCAGGGCGACAAACTCACCCTGATGGACGTGAAAGGAGCTTTCGCTCAAGACCTCGAGGTTGGCGTAGGAATAATTGACCGCGGAAAACACCACGGCGATCGTCGGATGATTATCCATTGCGGCTCCTTTGCCTAAGGTCTAAAGGCATTCTTGAGGGCGTTGCCCATAACTCTGGTGTTATCGAGCCAGGCGGGAGCCAGGGGGTCGATTTCGGCCACGATGCCGCCGATAGCCGAGGCGATGGTCCTGGCTGCGGCGCTGGAGAATTGTTTTTGCACAAAGACTGTCCTGACCCCTTCAAGCTTCGCTCTGTTGATCAAGGCCGCCAGAGTTTTCTGGGTCGGCTCCTTGCCTCCCAGCTCTACCGCCTCCTGCCGTATGCCGAAGGAATCCAGGAAGTAGCCGAAGGAAGGGTGGTATACCAGGACGCTGCTTCCCTTCAGCGGCGCTAGATCCCGTTCCAATTCGGCGTATACCCGATCGATTTGAGCGATATAGGAATGGTAATTACCCTCAAACAGGGCCTTCCGTTCCGGTACAAGGGCCGAAAGGGCTTTGAGGATCGAGGAAAGCTGGATTTTTACCGCGTCGAAGCCCAGCCAGACATGTGGATCCAGGCCTCCTTCTTCGTGCCCATGGGCTTCTTCTCCGTCCTCGTGAGCATCGCCATCGGAGCCGCCTTCTGCTTCCCCATGCTCATCGTCGGACTCCAGCCGCCTGTACCTGACCCCTTCGGCGCTGTTCACGATCTCCAAGTCCGGATACAGGGCCTTTATTTTTGGCAAAAGTGCTGTCTCGAATTCGACGCCGATGGTGAACCACAGCGAGGCGCGGCTCAAGTCGGCCATCTGCCGGGGACTCGGTTCGTAGTTATGCGGCGAGGCTCCCGGTCCCACGAGACTTATCACCTTGACCGCCTCTCCGGCGATGGTAGAAACAAATTCGGTCTGGGGCAAAATGCTCACCGCCACAGTGGGAACCTGAGGGGCGGCAAAAAGGCCCGGAAGCACCAGCGACGCGAACAAGACAGTTATCATGGCGACTTTCATGCTCCCCTGGGGATGCTTTCTCAATCGATAATTCATCGAGTTCTCCAGAATATTGCGAATGATTCGCAAAAAATATACTAAAACAATAACGGCAAAGGAAGTGGTTTGAGCTGGAAGTTGCGCTTTAATACCGCCGGAAGACAAATTCCGGCGGCAATTGCAGGGGAAAAAGGAGTGCGCGTATCAGCAAAATCTGATCGATATCTTTCCCAGTACCAGAATAAAGCCGAAAGCACCTGCGAAAGAAATGAGGGTTCCAAGCCAGGGCCCCAGGGGAGGGAAGAAAAGGGAAACCAGTGCAGCATAGACGATTATATTCGTGGAGGAGAGCAGAAGGATCTTTCCGGTGGCCTGGGCGAAGAGGGTTCCCTGGCTGAGGCTGATGATGACCATGGTAGAAGTAAGGGCGGCCGGAAAGGTAGCCAGTACTCCAGTCATATAGGGCGGGGCTACCTGAGCTATGGCAACGGCGCCGGCGACAACGCTTCCGGCAAAGAATGCCCGGATGGCGATGATCTTCCAGGAGAGCGCTACGGGCTTTTTTTCCACCTTAGGTCTTCCCAGCCAACGGTGGACGAGGATAAAAAGTCCGGTGGAGACGATAAAATAGGCCGCCAGAGAAGCCAGAATTCCCATGGGCGGCAGGAGTACGATCACAACAAAGGCAGAGAGGGCCCAAAAGACAAGTCCCAGGGAGAGGGCGACCCAGACGCCTTTTTTCAGCAAGACTATGAAAACAGCCAGAAAGACACTGTCCACCATCATGCCCATGGGAACCCCGGCCGTGGCTGCGGCCGCGTATTCGGGGCCCCTGGTTATGCCCATGAAAAGCATGGAAATGAGGATGTTGGACGGCAGGTTCGCTATGAGACCAGCCTTATGGCTGCCCAGACGTTCGCCCAGGACGGTCGCCAAGGCTATCCAGAAACCAGCGACGAAGAAGGAAAGCGCTATCCGCATAAGGACAGGATTCATGCAACACTCCTAAGGCACAGGCTGCGGTTCTTTCCTTGAGACTTAGCCTCATGAACAGCCCTATCGCTACGATCCAGCAGGGAATCCCGGCTGTCGTCCTTGCCCAGCTCGGCAACGCCGATGCTTACGGTAATCGGCAAGGATTCGCCAGTATGCCCTCGGGAGCCCTCGGTGTTAAAGCCCTCCTGCGCGAACCGTTTTCTGATCCGCTCCGCCGCGTTGAACGCTGCATCGACCCCCGTGTTTGGCAGAATCACCGCAAGCCTGTCCCCTCCCAGGCTGCATACCCGATCGGTCTCCCTGGTGCTCGCCTTCGCGATGGAAGCAAGACTTACCAGTACATCTTCGGGCTTCAACTCTCCCAGCGAGTCGTTCAGGCTCCTGAAATTATCCACATCGATTAATAGCAGGGAAAGCTGCGTTCTGTTCTGTCTCGTCTTTTCCAGAAGATCGTCCAGCTCGGTCATGAAAAAACGCCTGTTGGGAAGCCCCGTGCCTTCGTCGGTCAGACTGAGAGCTTCGTACTGGGCTTGCATTTTATCCAGTCGTTCTGATTCGCCTTCCAGGCATCTGAACCGATCGGAGAGCGCCACCGACAGAAGCACCGACTGCAGTGCCACGCCGATCGCGCTGGAATTGATCGTTAAATAATTCACCGGAAGCACTTTCAGTCCCATGAGCGCAAACGCGAGTCCTCCGATTCCCAAAAAAATCCAGGCGATGAAAAAGTACAGCGATGAGGGAAAGCCTTGTATGAGTCGGATAAGCGCGGTGACCGTTCCGAGGATCGGAAGAATGATCCCCAGGTAATGGGAGAGAGAAAAAGCGATGTCGTACCATTTGAGCAGGCCGGCGATGGAAACCACAGCCCCGAGGGCTCCCAGGGAAAGAACCAGGCGGTTCAGGGCGGCGAGACCGTCCTTGAGCCTGAGAAAATGGGCGACGAAGACGGAGCCCCAGAGGAGCATAAGCCCCACCCAGAACCAGAGCATGACCTGGTGGGTGCCTGGATTCTGGCCGAAAAGGGCCTTGGCGTATCCATGGAGAAAGAAGAGCCAGAGTCCGGCGGAGATTATGTACAGGGAGTAAAAGAGGTAGCTCTTATCCTTGAGGGAAAAGAACAGCGCCAGACTGTACAGGAGCATCGCCGCCAGTACTCCGAAAAGAATCCCGTACAGCAGAAAATCCCTCTTGTCCTGCACCCCTCTTGCCAGGCTAGTCTCGAGAAAGGCCTCAACCTTAACATCGGTGGCAGAGGAGAGCCTGAGGTAGCAGTACTCGTCCCCATAGGCCGCCGGAGGAAGCTGAAAGACAAAGTATCGAGAAGTGGCTTCTCCGGGAAAAGCCTTTCGCAGTGCGCCGGTGGAAAAACCGGCGAAGCCGCCCTCCTCGTTGGGGACATAGAAATCGACATAGTCGAGAATGATCGAGAAGCTCGGTTTCACGACCAAAAGCCACTCGGTACGGGGACTGCTCGATGCGGCCAGGCTTTTTTCCCCCTCCCCTGTCTGTGCCCAGCCCCGCCGCAGCGCCTCGGGAATCTTGAACCTGAGCCAGGCCACGGGTCGCTTAGCCCCAACCGAGAACACCTGCCCTTCGGCGGAGGAAAAAAGCGGGGCGCTGCCCTCGCCTGCAAGTTCTTCCACGGTGAGTGAAGGGTCGGCATCGGCATAGAGTTCGGCAAAGGCCTGCAACGGAATGCTGCCGATAGTTTCCGGTACTGCCGTTTCTTGCGACACGCCGGCTTGGGCGAAGGAAGCGAGACAAAAAGCCGCTAAGAGAGTGACTGCGATAGCCGTACTTTTCATAATCGCCGATCAGTATAACAAAATCCCGTCATTGAAGGAATCATTAGTTCCTCGAAGCTTGTTGCGGAAGAGGTCGCCCGAAACGAAGTTCTATAGTATAGTGATACCATGCCGCGGAACCCCGAATTAATGCGACGGAACATAAGAGAAATTGCCCTCGCCCTGGAGGGCGCCGACTCAAGTCTTATCGAAAACTTTCTCTATTCCCTCTTCACCCCTTCGGAAGCCGACGAAATGGCCAAACGCTGGGCCCTGGTCAAACGCCTGGCCGAAGGCAAGCCTCAGCGGAAGATCGCGGAGGAATTGGGATTGTCATTATGCAAGATCACCCGGGGCTCCAGGGAGCTCAAAAAAGAAGGGGCCGCCTTCAGGATTCTCCTCGACAGGCTCAAGGGAAAAGCAGACAAGAACGCCCCCGAGCGAGAACAGGGCGATTGGGGCGAGGACTAAGCATCGCCCTCTCGATTCGGCCCCGGCGCACTGGACGCGAAAGCCTGTCCGCCGGGCAGATACTCGAAGTTGATCCTGCCCGTGGATTCGAAGATTCTGCGTTTTATCCTTCCCGAATTGCCCGTAAGTACGGCCACCCTGGAGCGGACTTCTCGCCGTTTTGACTCGCCGCCGTAGTCGCAGCTGCAGACCGTGGACATGTAGCCCTTTTCCGTCCCGTATTCGATGAGCTGACGTTCCTCGCAGAGAATCAGCGGACGAATAATCGAAAGGGGGTATTTTCTGTAGCGCAGTAGGGGGAGCATGCCCCCGATCTCGCCCTTGTAGAGCATATTCATGAGCAGGGTTTCCACCGCATCGTCCAGATGGTGCCCCAGGGCAATTTTATTGAACCCATGCTCCATCGCGTAGCGGATAAGCTCAGTTCTCCGTTGGGTGGAGCACCAATAGCAGTTCATCGAACGGCCTGTCTTTAATCGTCCTTGCACCGAAACCGAAATCGACTGGAAGGGAATATCCCAGTCGCCCAGCAGTGAAGCCAGGCCCGCCGGCGTGGCGGGATCGCCGAATTCGGTGGCGATATGGAGGGCTTTTAGTTCGTAGCGCAGGGGCCACCAGCGTCGCTTGGCTCCTAGGTCGCTGGCAAGGGCCATGGAATCCTTGCCGCCCGAGACCGCCAGCAGAATCCTGTCGCCTTCCTCAATCATGGCATAGCGCCGCAGCGCCACCTCGACGAGTTTATCCACCGCGCCCTCAGCTCCCCGGGAGGACAGCCGTCTGGCCTGGCGACCGGCGGGCGCTGGATCGAGCGCCGGAACTGTCACCTGATTAGAGCTAAGATCGGCGGCATTGGTCGTATCGTTTTCTTCCCTACTCAGCGCGTCGCTCCTTGTAAAAAAAGGCTAAAGCCCGCTTTTTAAGCGGCCCTTAGCCTTAATAGAATACGAAAACGACAGGTTTGGGAAAGCCCCTTACGGCTTTCTCTTATGCTGCCTTATTTCCAGACCTGGGAGCATACCCTGAGAATATTGCCTCCCAGAACCTTGCCGATGTCTTCTTCGCTGTATCCGTGCGCCACGAGCCAGCGCACCACATTTTTCGAGGCTTCCCTGGGGTTTTCCATGCCTTTGACATACTCTACCCTTGGGTAGTCGTCTTCCAGGTTCTTGGTCTGTCCCGTGGAAAGGAACTTGGCGAAGATGCGGTGCAAGCCCGCGTGGTCGCCAAAGTTGGTGTCCGGACCGAAGCACACGTGATCGATTCCCACCAGGTTCACCATGTACTCGAAGTGCTCCATTATGGAGTCCAGATCGTGGGTCCTGTGGTTGTAGGTGATGGTCGTGTGGGGAGCGGCTTCGATACCGAGCACGCCACCCTTGGCCGCGATGGCCTTGAGCGCCTCATCCGCGGCAAGACGCCTGGATTTCCACAGGGTTTTCGCCCCGGTGTGGGACATGCAGATGGGTACCGATGAGAGTTCAGCGGCATCGATGGCCGTTAGCGTGCTGGAGTGGGATACATCGATGAGCATGCCCACCTTGTTCATCCTTTTCACCGCTTCTTTGCCGAAGGCCGTAAGCCCCGCATCCCGCTCTTCCTTGAGTCCCGAACCCAGGGCATTGGATTCCGAATAGGTCAGCCCCATGAGACGGACGCCCAGGCCGTACAGAATATCGATCCTGTCCAGCTCGTTTTCTATGGGCATGGCCCCTTCGATGCAGGCTACCCAGGCGAGTTTGCCTTCCTTGTGCGCCCGGTAGATGTCATCCACTCTTTTGCAGTGAATCACAAAATCCTGATGCGCGATATCGCACAACCTCATTCCGAGGTCGTGGACCACGTCGGTGAACTTCCAGCCGTTGTGCGACGTTATAACGCATGAGCCGTTCATCATGTTGTCGAAAATGCAGTCCAGATATGATTCGGCCAACGCGTCATAGGCGCAGGACTGACGTCCTGCGTGCCGCAGGGTGCGGTATTCGTTGAGATCCAGCGGATTGTAGACAGGGTGCTCGTGCATCGAGATGCAGATCTTTTCCTTTGCGATCGCGAGCGCCTTTTTTTCCTGCTCAGGGCTCAAAGGGTAAAGATATTCAGGCACCCTGTCTTTAGGGCTCAGGGCGAATTCCTGATAGTCCTGGCCGGGCACAAGGTACTCATAGGCCTTATACCCGGTATATGCGGTTTTAATTCCCATTGTTCAGCCTTCCCCTTATTTCTTCGGAGTAATGTTGACGAGGGACCCGAGCGTGAGCGTGCCGTTGAAGGAGAAGTAATAGGGAATGTAGCCTTCGAACTTCGCGCTGGTGATATAGGTGAGGTTGGGCACCCAAACCGAGATTGTGGGCACGAGATCCACCACTACCTTCTGGGCCTCGTCCATGGGCTTGACCGTGGCGGGGATGGAGGGCGATTCCTTGGAAGCCTTGGCCCACTTCTCCAGATTTTCGTCGTAGAAACCGGGGTAGTTGAGGAAGGCGTCCTTGCCGTAGAGGTTGTAGAAGGAGTCGTAGATTACCACGATGGCTCCCCACTGCACGAAACTGGCCTCATACTCCTTGGACACGTTCTGGCGATCCATGAAGACCTGCCTGTCCACGGGGTCCAGCACGATATCGATGCCTGCCTTGGCCGCGTCTTCCTTTATGATTCTCATGGACTTGTCGTAGTCGGACCTGGTGGCCTCGTAGGTTACTCGGATCGAGAGCTTCTTGCCGTTTTTCTCGAAGAATCCATCGTTGTTGCTATCCACGTACCCAGCAGCCCGCAAGGTTTTTTTCGCTTCCTCGATATTGTAGGCAGGATAGTGAATATTGGACTTGGTGAACTCCTGGTAGATCGGAGAAACCGGTCCGTTCATGGGAACGCCGGCGCCTTCCAGGGCTAGTCTGACGATTTTCGGCCTATCGATAGTCATCGCGAGAGCCCTTCGTACGGCGACGTCGGCGAGGAACTCGCTCTTCTTGGTGTTAAGGCTCATGTAGGCATAGCCGGGGGACTGTACGTCGTAGACATTGAAGTTCTTGTTGTTCCTGAACTGGGCCGCAAGCGAGGGCAGGATCTGCCTGGTGGCCGAGTCGATCTCGCCGGTCCGCAGGGCTAGCGCCAGGGAGTTTTCGTCCTTGTAAACCCTGTAGATAATGCGGTCGATGGCAGGTTTGCCCATGGAGGCAGGCCAGTCGGGGTTGCGCACGGCGATGTAGTACTCACCCTTCTTGAACTCGCCCATCTTGTAGGGACCTAGGCCGACCACGCCGGTGGACTCGTAATTGAAGCCCATGGGATTGGTGACGTTTTCAAAGATATGCTTGGGCATGGGGCTGACCCAGTACATCATCACGTCCAGGAATCCTACCTGGGGGTTGATGAGCTTGTACTCGACGGTCATGGGATCCACCACTCTCGCCGACTTGACGTTGCTGTAGCGGGTGTTCTGGAAAAGCTTGTGCTTAACCAGGTACTCACCGGTGAACACCACGTCCGCCGCGGTAAAGGGAACCCCGTCGTGCCACTTGAGTCCGGGCCTGACGTGAAGAATAAAGGTAGTGGAATTATCCTTTATTTCGAAGCTTTCGAAGAGATGGGGCTTGATCTGCCCATCGGTATCCATGAAGCCGAAGCGGGGCATGACAGCTTCCATCAGCGCCGAAGCGTTGATATCGTTGGAACCCCAGAAGTTCAGGGTCTGGATATCTCCCAAGAGCCCGATTTTGAACTCCACCTGCTTGGCCTGGGCCGAGACGCTCAACGTCAGGGCGAGGACAAGTGCCAAAGCGAGAAGTACGCTTTTCCTTTTCATGTTCTGACCTCCTTGTCAGTTTCTATGGTCGTTTCGCAAAAGGATGCTGCCCGATAAGGGTTTGAGCAGCTCCCCTTTTTCTATAGCCGTCTTTCCGTTGACCAGGACGAAATCCACGCCCGTTGCCATGGTCAAGGGCTTTTTACAGTCCACCGCTTCCGGTTCCGGGAAGTCGTAGGCTTCCAGATCGATCACCGCCACATCAGCCCAGACACCCGCTTCCAACCGGCCTCTGTCCTTGATTCCGAAGTGCTCGGCCACCAAGCTGGTATTCCGTCTGACGATTTCTTCCACGGGAACGCCGGCCTTCCGGTACATTTTCATGAAAGTGGGAAAGCCTCCATACCGCTGGAGCTCGTACCAGAAGAAAGGATCGTTGGGGTCACCCATGATTCTGTCCGTTCCTACCGACACATAGGGATTGTCGCGTATTACCTTCGTATGGTCTCTGGCAAAATCGTCCCGGGTGGGTCCGCCCAGCCAGAAGGTGTATTCCTTGTCGTCACCTGCCAAGTCGAGCATGGTTTCGGTGGGATCCGCATCACCTCTTTCCCTGGCGATTTGGGCTATGGATTTGCCTTCCAGCGAAGGGTCATCGGGAGAAATGACGATGAAGACCTTTTCCTTGTCCATACCGAACTTGGCGTGGGCATCCCGTCTCACGATTTCCCGGCCTTCCTTGCTGTGGAGCGCGGCCTTCACCCCTTCAACGCCCTTGTCGAACAGCGCGTCGGAGATGGCCATGATGGACTGCAGCAGCTTGTCCTTTCTGTTGCAGTGGCCCGAGCTCTTGGGGATTGTGTCTATCCGCAGGGGAAGGCCCTCGGCGGCTGCCCCGCGGGCGGCTTCGAAGGCTTCTTCAGAACTGGATTTAAGATGCGAGATCTGGGTCCGGACGCCGGTCTTCCTGCACACTTCCACCATTTCCAGCACCGCTTCCTTGGTGCCGATCCAATGCCTCAAGTGGGCGGACACAATGCCGTCGTACTCCGCCGCTACCTTGGCAACATCCACCAGTTCTTCGGTTTTGGCATAGCGGCTGGGCACGTAGTCCAGGCCGAAGGAAACGCCCCAGGCGCCCTGCTCCAGCCCTTCACGCAAGAAAGTGTCGATCCGCTTTTTCTCCTGGGTCGTTGGGGGCCTGTCATGGGCTCCGTTCATCACGTACTGCCTGATAGTGCCGTGGCCCAGGAGCACCAGAAGGTTCAGGTTTGTGCCGGTTTTGCGCACCGCATCGACGTATCCTGAAAAATCATCCCAGGCGGGAAAATAGTCTTTGAATTCCCGCTTGTTGCGCTCGGAGATGAGGCCGTTGTTGAAAAAATAATCAATGATGTACTTGGTTCCGCCGGGAGTGACCGAGTGGCCGCAGTTGCCGTTCACCGTCGTGGTGACGCCCTGCCTGAGGAACAGCTCATAGGCGTTATCCGAGAAGAGGGTCATTTCCTCATGGACGTGGGGATCGATGAATCCTGGAATCACAATTTTACCGGAGGCATCGATTTCTTTATCGGCGTTTTCCGGGATGGACGGCTTGATGAGGGCTACCTTCCCGTCCTTGATTGCCAGGTCGGCCTTGACCGGGGGGTTGCCCCTGCCGTCGTAGACCAGGCCATTACGAAGTATTGTATCGTACATCCTGCCTCCTTATTTTCTGGATTTCGGGTTGAGGGTTTCGTTGATTCCGATACCCAAAAGATTAAAGAAAATGACATAGAGCATGATGGAAGCCGCGGGGAAGATGACCAGCCACCAGGCCCTGAAATGGTGCCCCGCCTTGAAGGCGGTCTGGAGTATGCCGCCCCAGGACCATACGTTCGGGTCCCCGAGACCCAGATAGCTCAGGCTCGATTCGGTGAGCACCGCCGTGGCCATTATCAGGGTTATGTCCACCAGCACCGGCCCTGCAATGTTGAGCAGGATGTGTTTGAACATTATGACGCCCTTGGATATCCCCAAAACTTTGGCCGCCTCGATGTACTGCATCTGGGACACCTTGAGGGTAGAGTTGCGCACGATTCTGGCCAAGGTTGGCCATGCGAATACCCCTATCACCACAGCAACGGTTCTCACGCTGGGACCCACCAGGGCCGAAATGAGGATCATCAACGGCAGAGTGGGAATAGTCATGGTTATTTCGATGGCGCTGTCGATAAGCGCCCCGATTTTACCCCGGGAATAGCCTGAGACGAGGCCCAGGGGGATGCCGATAAACATAGCCACCAGGACAGCGGAAGCCGAGATCAGTATCGAGGTGCGGGCTCCCCAGATTATTTCCGAATAGAGGTCGAGGCCCAGGGCGTCGGTGCCCAATAGGTTTTCGGCGCTTGGTCCGGCCAAAGGCATAGCCTCCCCATAGCCTTTCTGAAAAGGCACAAAGAAGGGCCCTACAACCCCGGCCAATAGAATGATGGAAACCCCGATCAAGCCAATCACCCCAAGCCTGTGTCGTCCAAAGGATTCTAAAAAAGTTTTTTCCCTCATGTCCCCCCCCTAGAGCTTGATCCGAGGATCGAGCCAGGCGACGACCAAATCCGTAATCAGGGTCATCACGACAACACTCGCGGCGAGCACGAGAAAGGCTCCCTGGAGCAGCGGAAAATCCTGTTTCTGCACAGCGTCGTAGATCATCGTCCCAACACCGGGCCAGGAAAAAACCGTCTCGGTGAGCACTGCGCCGGCCACCATCTTTCCTATCATCAGGCCCGTTACCGTAACCGTGGGGATCAGGGCATTCCGCAAGGCGTGGCTCCAGGTGACCTTCCTGTCGTTGACGCCCTTTGCCTTCGCGGTTCGGACATAGTCCTCTTTTAAAACATCCAGCATGCTGTTCCGCATGTACAGAACCGTGGAAGCCAGATACGTGATCACCAAGGTAGCGCAGGGCAGAATCATGTGGCTCACTACGCTTCCGAACATCTGGGACGGATCTATGCCCGGCGTATAGGCCCCGCCGATAGGCGTCCACATCAACTTGAAGCTGAAAGAGTAGAGCAACAAAAAAGCTAAGAGAGGCACAAAAATCGACACGCCAATGACCACCGCCACATTGATAGTCTGATCAAGGAGCTTGCCCTGATGCTTCGCCGATATGACTCCCAGCGGAATACCGATCAGGAGGGTTATGAAAAGGGAACTGCCCATGAGAAGGAGGGTCCACCAAAGCTTGTTCCCAATAATCGAGCTAACGGAATCTTTATAGAAGAAAGAATAGCCCAGATCTCCCCGGAACAGATTGCGGATAAAAAGGAAGTACTGCTGATACAGGGGCTTGTCGAGTCCGAAAGATTCCTTGAGCACCAATGCGTCTTCCGGACTCAAGGAATCGCTTATAAGCGCGGTGGTGGGATCTCCGGGCATGAGCCGCACAATGAGAAATGTGATGGTAACCGCGATGAAGAAGGTAAGAATCCCCTTGGCAAGTCTGAGCGCTATATATCGGGACATGCTTCAATCCCTCCCTTTGTCGCCGTAGAGATGGCATCGTACAAAATGACCGGCTTCTATTTCCTTGAGCGCCGGTTCCTCGATTTTGCACCGTTCCATGCATTTAAAGCAGCGAGTGTGGAACTTGCAGCCAGAAGGCGGATTTATCGGACTGGGAATTTCGCCGGAGAGAATGATCCTGCCCTTTCGCTTGGCTGTCGAAGGCTCGGGCGATGCGGAGATGAGCGATTCGGTGTAGGGGTGATAATGACGATCGAAAAGTCCGGTTTTTGGGGCTATCTCCATGACCGTGCCGAGATAGAGCACCAAAATACGATCGGAGATATAACGCACTACCGAAAGGTCATGGGCGATGAATAGATAGGTAAGTCCCAAGTCGCGCTTTAAGGCATTGAAAAGGTTGAGGATCTGGGATTGGACTGAAACGTCGAGCGCCGAGACGGCTTCGTCGCAGATCAGCACCTTGGGGTTAAGGGAAAGCGCCCTCGCTATACCGATGCGTTGGCGCTGGCCTCCGGAAAAATTGTGGGGATACTGGGACCTCATGCTGGGCTGGAGTCCTACTTTCCGCATGAGTTCTTCCGTAGCCTCTTTCACCTCAGCCTTGGATGAAAAGCGTTTATGGGCGATCATTGGCTCGGAGATGGCGGAACCCACGGAAAGCCGGGGATTCAAGGAGGCGTAGGGATCCTGGAAAACCATCTGTATGTCCGTGCGGAATTTTTTTAACGCTTCGCCCCTCAGCGACGACACATCCCTGCCCTCAAAAAGCACTTTACCGGCGGTAGGCTGTTCCAGCCGGATAATCGTCCTGCCCAGTGTCGACTTGCCTGATCCAGATTCGCCGACGACTCCCAGGGTTTCTCCGCGGTAAAGATCCATGTCCACATCTTCAAGGGCGTGGACATAACTGGGACTAGAACCGAAGAGAGAACCTTTGATGGGGAAGTATTTTTTAAGATTTCGCACCTGCAGCATCGTATCCATATCATTTCTCCCCAAAGTTCCAGCAGGCCACAAAATGTCCTGGGTCCACTTCCGCCAGAGGCGGTGCCGAGGTTTCGCAACTGGGTTTTTTATGGGCACAACGGGCCGCGAACCTGCATCCCGTAACGAACTTGTCGATGGTCGGGACGGTTCCGGGGATCGAATACAGCTCCCCGTCGCCATGGGAAAGTGAGGGGATCGATGCCATGAGGCCGGCGGTATAGGGGTGGGAGTGCCGATTGAAAATGTAGTCCACCGAACCTTTTTCCACTATTTGACCGGCATACATGACAACCGCTTCATCGCAGGTTTCGGCGACTACTCCTAAATTATGGGTAATCAGCATCATCGAGCTTCCACTTTCATTCACCAGCTTTTTCATGAGTTCGAGCACCTGGGCCTGGATGGTTACATCCAGCGCGGTGGT
>JAEZSM010000051.1 GCA_023421875.1 Spirochaetota bacterium
GCCCTTGCCTGAGGATATGCCCGACGCCACCTACCAGTTCACCTGCGAATTCGGAGGCCTCCTCAAGACCCTCCTCCTCCTGCCGGACGTGATCTGGCCGTACTATACCAAAGCGCAGAAGGACGAAATGGCCGTATGCATTTCCGCCTGGGCTCATCACAGGACGACCCAGAACAACTGGCGCATCTTCAATCTGGTCGCCCTCTCCTTCCTGAAAAAACACGGATACGAGATCGACGATGAGCTGCTTAAAAGTCATCTTTTGTGGGTGGTTTCCTATCATTCGGGCGAAGGCTGGTATCTGGAGCAGACTTACAACTACTACACGATCAGCCTCTTCATCGTGTATGGCACCATCTGGAACCGGGCCTTCGGCGACGAGCACTATCCCGAGATTGCAGCCACCATCGAACGCTCTGCCCGCCAGATGATGAAGACCTATCCCAACTTTTTTGCCCGGGACGGCTACATCAACATGTGGGCTAGGTCCATCTGCTACCGCACCTGGGTGTCTGGTGGGTTCCCTGTCTCCTTTATGCTCGAAGAGGGTTCGCCCCTGGATCCGGGCTGGGCCAGGCGCCTCTGTTCGGGTTCCATACTCCAGTTTGTCTCGCGGGCGGATTTTTACCACAACGATATTCCAGCCCTAGGGTTCTACGGTCACAAAGAATACATGGTCCAAAACTATTCCTGCCCCGGTAGCCCTTTTATCATGTTCCTGCCCTTTATCTGCCTGGCCCTGCCCGACGATTCGCCCTTTTGGACGGCCACCGAGAATGAGGGCTTCTGGCCTGCGCTCGGAGAAGCCTCAAAGGTATCGGTGCTGGAAAAGCCCGGACTCGTCCTGGTAAACCACGGAAAGACAGGCGCCTCCGAAATAGTGCCCGGCAAGACCTACTACGACGACCCCAACTATTCCAAGCTGGCCTATAACACCCACTTCCCCTGGGAAGACCATAATGCCGAAGGCGGCACCGCCATGGAATACGCCTTCCGCAGCCTGGACCCCCGGGACCTGCGGGGCGATGATATCAACTTTTACCTCACGGGCAAGATCCTCAAGAACGAGGCAGCCACGAAGGCCGACTACAGTACCTCCAAAAGCATGGTCTACAACGGTATTCGGGACGGAGTCCTGTACCGCCAGGCCATCATGCGCCAGCCTCCCAACAACGGCGTGGGCTACATTATCGACCTGGCCGAGGTCTGCCTCCCGGGTGGGGTCCTGCGCGTGGACCGCTCTCGCCTGGCATTCGAGCACGAGCTCACCTTAGGCTGCTACGGCCTGCCGCACTTAGGCGGGGCCGCGGCGGTGACAAGAACCTTCGGTGATGCCCGGCGCAAGGTTCTCACGGCGGCCATCCCGGGCAGGCGCGTTGCCCTCGTGGCCTACTCGGGCTGGGACGACCTCGCGGTGTGCATCCACTCAGGCCGCAACGCCGAGGCCGACGAAAGCACGGTCGTCTACGCCCACAAGAAGCGCCTGGCCAAGAATCCCGCCATGGAACTCATGATAAGCGTCCTTTTGCACCGCACCGACGACGGAGACTGGACCGACGAAGAGCTGGATCCCGTCAAATCCATCGAGATCCTGGACATAACGCCGAACTACTCGGCATTAGGCGCCCGCCTGGAACTGCGGGACGGCAGGAGCGTTGTGATCGATTTCGCGGATTTAGACGGGGAGCGGCGTTGCTGAAAGCTGGATAAGAAAGAAAAAAAGGCTGCCCCGGAATCTTCCGGGGCAGCCTCGCTTAAGCGGTTTTTTCCTTATCCTTATTTCTTGACAATCGCCGAAAGCACCTTTTCCTTGTCCAGCTTCTTGGTGCAGAAGAACCAGTCCTTGCACTCGACGCCTTCCTGCTTGCCGTCCATCCTGTCCTTGGCAACGCCGCAGGAACCGGCGGTGGGCACTATGACATCGTCGCCGGGGCGCCAGTCGGCGGGGGTGGCGATGGAGAACTCGTCGGCGGTCTTGAGCGCCTGGACGACGCGAACAAGTTCATCGAAATTCCGGCCTAAGGAGAGGGGGTAGTAGATGATTGTCCTGATTATTCCCTTGGGATCGATGACAAAGACGGCGCGGACAGCCTTGGTGGTAGCCTCTCCTGGCTGGATCATGCCGTATTTTTTGGCCACTTCCATAGTGATGTCCTCGATCAAGGGGAACTTAACCTCCACATCCTTCATGCCCTTGTACTCGATCTTATCCTTTATGGTTCTGAGCCAGGCAATGTGGCTATACAGTCCGTCCACGGAAAGGCCGACAAGCTTGCAGTTGAGCTCGGCGAACTTGGGTTCGAGGGTGGCGAAGGTCATGAATTCAGAGGTGCAGACAGGGGTGAAGTCTGCGGGATGGCTGAAAAGAATGACCCAAGAGCCTTCATACTGCTTGGGAAAATCGATCTCGCCTTGAGTGGTTACGGCTTTGAACGAGGGGGCCTTTTCTCCGATCCGGGGCATAACTTCGACTTTGGTTTCTACCTGTTCCATTTACTAATCTCCTTGTTGTGGGCACATCGCCCTGTTTGTCTATGTATAAGCAATTAGCGTGCCAAGTATAAATCTCTAATAAATCGCTTAAAACAGAGGTTTTTCATACGCGCTTTATTCGGGGACTGGTATGGTTACCGATATTTCGTTATACTTTCACCGAAATATCGGTTTCACCGAAATTGACCGGTATGCCATAGTGTTTGTAGTTTAATTTGGAGGAACCATGAATCGTGGTGACAGGACTAGTCTGAGCCCCGAAAAAACCCTGGAAATCGTCCTGGAAAGCATCGGAGAGCTGGTCGATTACGAGCTTGCGGTCGTGCTCATGCTCGAAGGCTGGGACAAGCTTTCGGTCAAGAAGACCCGGGGACCCCTGGCCGGATCAAGACTTTCTAGCTATTCCATTACTCTCTCGCAAAGGCCAGATCTAGTGGATCTGCTCCAGATAGGCGCTCCTCACCTCTTCGGGTTGGAAGAAGATCACATCGACACCTATGCCGAAGTGCTGGACCTGCCTCAGGGC
>JAEZSM010000068.1 GCA_023421875.1 Spirochaetota bacterium
GATATGGCCTTAGCCCGGATTCGCGGCCTCGACCCCAACGACATGACGCCCCTCGAGGCGCTGCGCGTGCTTTCGGAACTGCACAGCTCTCTTCAATAACTTCCGCAGACTAAGCGCGTTGAAGCAAACAGGCATTTCCCGGCGTAAGGCTAGTGTGAGCCTCCTGACGGGATTGATGCCTCGCTACTGCCTGCTCTGCCGCAAGCGCCTCGGCCTGGGTACGGATGACTCGATCCCTCTCTGTGATGAGTGCAGGGCAGGGATACAGCCCCTGGGCGGTCTGCGCTGCAGGCGTTGCGGAAGACCTCTGTATTCGGAAGAAGACCTCTGTTTTCCCTGCCGGGAACGACAGGCTCTCTGCGAGGAGACTGTCCCGCTCTTTCTCTATAAGGACGAAGCGGCCAGTTTGCTAAAAGCCTATAAAATGACTAAGCGGTTTTCGTTGGCCTCGTTTTTCACAGTCCTTTTGGCCGAGCAAATCCGCCTTCGCTGGCCCGATCGGCAGATCGTGCCGGTTCCGCCGAGGGCTGAAAAGCTTCGACGCCGTGAGTGGGATCAGGTTGAAGCCATTGCCCACAGCCTGGAGTGGATGGGGTTTCAAGTCTCGAGGGTTCTTTGGAGAAGACCCAGCAGGGAGCAGAAAAGCCTGGACAGAAAAAACAGGAGTCTCAACGCCCGAGAAGCCTATGCGGTCAAGCCTGGTTGCGAACCCCTAATCGCAGGGCTTTGCCTTATCCTCCTAGATGATGTCTGTACTACCGGCGCGACGCTCGAAGCCTGTGCCGAGCTGCTGTCTAAAGCCGGGGCCGCCAAGGTGTCGGCGATTGTCATTGCCGCCGATTAGCATCGGCGTTCTTCAGGGCTCTTTCGGGCTGCGGCTATTGACTAATCCATTGCAGAATACTACTATAGGCCCATGTAAAAAGCGCGGGATTCTTTTTAGTGATAAGGAGAGTCGTTCTACGACTCTTTTTTTTTGGCGCAAAGCCTTTAGCAGGGCTCGGCGCCCGGATAAGACTAGGGCAAAACCTGCCTGGGGTTCTTAAGAGGTTCGATGACAGAAGACAGGGACATTGAGGACAAAATCAGCTCAATTCTGGAAAAAGCGGGGCTTTTTCTGCTGGAGTTCGGTTTGTCCCGGCACAGGGGCGGACTCAAGGTAAAGGCGGTGATCTATTCACCCCAGGGTACGGGCACCGAAGAATGCACCAAGGCCTATAGACTCATTCTTCCCCAGATCCAGACTGTCCTGGGCGTCCAGGATCCGGATATGGAGATTTCCAGCCCGGGCATCGACCGGATAATCAGGGGAGAACGGGAATGGAAGGCCTTTGTGGGCAAGCCAGTGAAGCTGCTTTTTAAGGATTCCTCCGAATGGGCCTCCGGCACGCTGCGTTCGTACGCGGACGGCAAAATTGAATTCCAGCAGGGCGCAGAACGCGCCTTTATCGATATTACGTCCATCGCCAAGGCGCGGTTGGATTCTATGGCCAAGGGAGAGTAAAAGATGGCATCTGACATGGCGGAAGCCATTCGACAGCTGATAAGCGAAAAAGGGATTTCTGAGGAACTCATCGTCAATACTCTGCAGGAAGCCCTTTTGGCGGCATATAAAAAGAAGTTCGGCACCAGTGAAAACGCTGTCGTCCGTTTCAGAGACAACTACGAGGGCGTGGACATCTACGCCAAAAAGCTCATTGTCGATGAAGACGACCTGGAGGACGATGTTCTCCAGATGTCCCTGGAGGAAGCTCGACGCTATGCCGAGGACGCCGAGGTAGGGGATATCATAGAATTTCCGGTGGATCCCCAGGAGTTCGACCTCCAATCGGTCATGGTGGCCAAGCAGACAACGAGGCAGAATTTCAGGGATATCTCCCGGGACACGCTCTACGCCGAGTACAAGTCCAAGCAGGGCGAACTGATAATCGGCTATTACCAGCGGGAACGCAATAATGTCATCTATGTGGACCTCGGAAAGGTAGAGGGCATCTTTCCCAAAAAGTACCAGTCTCCCAGGGAAGTCTACCATGTCGGTGACAGGATCAAGGCCCTGATCTACGAGGTGGACAAGGGCAAGAACGGCCTCCAGATTGTTCTTTCCAGAAGCCACGCCGAGTTCGTCACAAAACTTCTTGAGCTGGAAATCCCCGAGATCTACGACAAAACCATAGAGATTTTCAAGATTGTCCGCGAGCCCGGCTACAGGACCAAGGTGGCTGTGTACTCCAAACGGGACGATATCGACCCCGTGGGTGCCTGCGTCGGCCCCAAGGGTATGCGCAGCCAGCTCATAAGCCAGGAGCTGGAAGGTGAAAAGATCGATTTCATCAAGTACGACGTCGATCCGCGGCAATTTATAAAGAACGCCCTCTCTCCTGCGGAGGTCAAGACAGTACATATCCTGGACGAAGCCAAGCACAGTGCCCTGGCCATAGTAGCGGACAAGGAACTGTCCATAGCCATCGGCAAGATGGGGCAGAATGTCAAGCTGGCCAACCGGCTCTGTGACTGGAGCATCGACGTGAAGACCGAGGAGCAATACCTCCAGGACGGCAGGAATATTGAGCTTAAGCGGGCCGCGGACAGCCTCTTCCAGGATGCGGAGGAAACAGTCGAGGCTGCGGAAGAGGAATCGGTCCTTCTCTCCGACCTTCCGGGCATGAAGAGCGAGTGGCTCAAAGCCTTTGAGGTGGCGAACATCAGCCTCGTCGAGGATTTCCTCGCCAGCGAAGATACGGAACTGGCGTCGCTGGCGGGTCTGCCTTTGGAAGATATCGATACAATCAAGGCTATCATCGAAGAGAATATCGAAATTGTCCAAGAGGAGACCGAGGAAATCCTGGACTCCGAGGATGAAGAATATACTTGTCCTGACTGCGGGACGGTGGTTACTCCAGAAATGAAGAACTGCCCGTCCTGCGGCGTGGAGCTCAGTTTTGAATATGGCGACGATCAGGAAGCCTAAAGGTAGGATATGACGGATAACACCGAGAACCCCCAGAAAAAAGTCCATCTCATCAAACAGCCTAAACCGCTGCAAAGCGAAGCGGTCCAACCCAGGGCCAAGTCCGAGGATGAACCCCAGATTGAACGCAAGAAGGTTGTGGTTGTAAAGAAAAGGCTGGTACTCAAAAAGGCGCCGGCCAAGGTTGTCGCCCGACA
>JAEZSM010000085.1 GCA_023421875.1 Spirochaetota bacterium
GTGATATAGCGGTCAGAGAGCGTCGCCGCGGCTATGAGGGCGTCGTCCCTGATCCTCACGCCGTGATGGACCTCATAGCGGTCTTTCAGGCCACGCAGAATCGCGATGGTGGACTCCACCGAAGGAGCCGCGCAGTACACAGGCTGGAAGCGTCGCTCCAGGGCAGCGTCTTTTTCGATATGTTTTCGATATTCATCCAGGGTTGTGGCGCCTATGGCCCTGAGCTCGCCCCTGGCCAGGGCGGGTTTCAAGAGATTGGATGCGTCCATGGCCCCCTCGGCGGCTCCTGCCCCGACCAGGGTGTGCAGCTCATCGATAAACAGAATCAGGCTTCCATCGGATTTCTGTATCTCCTCGATGAGAGCCTTGAGTCTTTCTTCGAACTCCCCCCTGAACTTAGCCCCCGCCACCAGGGAGCCCAGATCCAAGGCCAGGAGTCTTTTGCGCTTCAAGCCTTCGGGCACGTCCCCCGAGACGATCCGTTTGGCCAGCCCCTCGACAATCGCTGTTTTTCCTACCCCAGGCTCCCCGATTATGACAGGATTGTTCTTAGTCCTGCGGGAGAGCACCTGCATGACCCGCCGTATCTCCTCGTCCCTGCCGATGACAGGATCGAGCTTGTCAGCCCTGGCCAGAGCGGTGAGGTCCCGTGTATAGCGTTCCAGGATTCGGTACTTTTCCTCTGCTTCTTGATCGTTCGCCCTGCGCGACCCCCGAACCGAGACGAGTGCCGAGAGCACCCTGTCTTTGGAGACCCCTTGGGCTTTGAGCAGGGAGGAAGCGGCGCCCTCCACAGCCAGGATTCCCAGCAGAAGATGCTCGGAGGCGACAAAGTCGTCCTTGAGGGCTGCGGCCTCCGCCTCGGCCTTAGCCAGGCTTTTTGCTGCGGTATTGGAAAGATAGAGCTGGGCGGCGGCCCCAAAGGATTTAGGCAGCTTGGCCACCAAGGACTCCGCTGCCTGGGCGAGCGACGCCTTTTCGACGCCGATTCTATCCAGAAGTGCGGGCACGACTCCCTCTTCCTGCTGCAAGAGGGCAAGCAGGAGATGCTCGTTCTCCACACTAGGGTTATCTCTGGTCTGGGCAAGGGCGGAAGCCGCCCTGACGGCCTCCTGGGCCTTGAGGGTGAATTTTTCGTAGTTCATAGGATTTCCTTGCTTTAAAAGATACAAAGCAGTGGGCTCTCAGGCAAGCTGTGATGTTTTTTAAAACGTGGCAAAGGCCGCCGGCCAGATTACCCGGCCGGCCAGGCTACCCATCTGGCCAGGTTGCTCGGCCGGCTAGGCCTCCAAGCTCCTCTGAATTCTTTCTAGTTTGAAGATCATCTGCTATGCTATATTCTATGGAACAAGAATTCAAAGCAGTGGTGCTCCACGGTTTTTCTAACGAAGCGGCGCTGACGATTTTACGGGCGGTTAAGGCGCTGAATCTGGCAGGTCAGCCCCCAGCCTTCGCGACAACCACAATTACTAATCTTGAATGGAAACTTAGCGAACTGCTGGAACATCTGGCAGAGGAACATAGGGCGATGATGGAGCCGCAACGAGAAAAATAGTGCCCAAGGCTCCCGGTTCCGAAATAGAGTGCCCGTGCCGGGCTCAATCACTCCGGGTCGAAATCGGGAATCTTCCCCTTGAGGGCTGCGATAAAATCCTCGCCCTTAGAGCCCTTCCTCAGGGCGACAAAGACAACGTTATCCCTGCCGGAGATCGTACCCAGCACATCTTCCATACCCATGTTGTCGATCGCCAAGGCCACCGAGTCGGAATGTCCGGAAAATGTCCTCACCACAACGATGCTCTCGTTCCAGTCCACCGACACATAGCCACGCAGAAAGTCCTGGATGGAGTGTTTTTCCGATTCCTTGCGCTCCTCTTCGGAAGGCATGGTGTAGTAGTAACCGCTGTGCCCATCGGCCACTTTTCCGACCTTGAGGTACTTGAGGTCCCTGGACAAGGTAGCCTGGGTAACCGAATACCCTGCCTCGGCCAGCAGTTGCAAGAGCGAATCCTGGGAATCGATGCGGTGCGTTTTTATGAGCGACTTTACAACCTTAAGACGCTCGAGTCTTTCTTTCATGGTTTTTCGATCTCCGTCGGCTTTGGATAGTTATTGGATTATTGCATAAATATTACTTTTTCTCAAGGAGCTTCGCCCGATTCCATCCTGTCTCTTCCCCAGCCCAGCCTGGACTGCAGCCTATGGACGAAAACATCCCAACTGCTCTGATTCGAGAAAAACTCTCGAGTCGCCCGGTATCCTGAATCGAAAAGCTTGGAATAGGTTTCATCGCCGACCTCTATTTCGAATTGAGTCATCGGAACACCCTGGTCGTCGATAAAAACAGTTCTGCCCATATTTTTTTCCCTGAAAGGCACGAGCTGGTCCTGTACTTCATTGAGGGTTTCAAAAAGGGCTCCCAAGTAATCCACCAGCCCCTTTATCTCCTTGTGCCTGATGGTTTGGGGAGATTCGTAGAGGAAGAATCCCAGACTTTCGGCGTTCACTTGCTGCATCATCCTCCGACCGTACTTGGCTTGGTCAAAGAGTTCGATGGGATAATTCCACATCAAGCCGCCGTCGGCAAAATACTGACTGCCTTGGGTACCGGGATACTCAAAGGGTATGGCTTCGAAAAAGAGCGGTATGGACATGGAAATTCTCACCGCCAGGGCGACCTCCATGTCAGGCGTCGTATCGAAGGAAAAAACCCTGCTCTTTCTGTTTGAGATATCGGTGCCAGTTACGTAGAGGTCCAAAAAACTCCGTGTATCCCTATGGATGGAGGAGTCGCGAAAATCCCTGAAGGTATAGGCTTCCTTGGCTGTCGAGAATCTGGCGGCGATCACCGAACGGAGCCACTGATACATGTAGTCGCTGGAATACCAACCCTTTTCCTGAACCAGGCGTATGGAGCACTGGAGGTTCTTGAAGAGTCCGTGGGTCTGGAGACGAGCTGCGAGCCGCTTGCCTACAAGGCCCTCGTCCTCGTTCTTTAGGTCGCCCTCGGCCGGCACCCTCCGATAGTCCAGGCTGTCGGCTATGGCTTTGAGTTCAGTAAAATCCTTGAAGTTGAGGGCGAGGACCGCGGCGGTTATGGCACCCACCGAAGAACCGGCCACTCGCTCCACCGTGCGCATAAGTCTGTTTTCATAAAGATATTTCAGCGCGCCAAGATAGGCTGCTCCCCTCACCCCTCCGCCTTTGAAGACGAGGTTTTTATACTGCGGCATAGGTCAGACTCTCCCTTGCTCTAGAAAAGCGTTTCGGCCCAAGCATATGCCAGAATCATACAGCCGTCGGGTGTTGAACAGGAAGGCCTAAAAACGTTAGCGTAGTCCCATGAGCGACGATAGCGCGCTGTCCGAAGCGCTGGAGAAAAAAGGGCTTTTACCCTTTGCCGCACCGTCCTACTGGCTCGGTTTGGCTTCGGAAGATTACAGAAACTGCCGCCGGAACGACCAAGGCGTGCCCCTCGACCCTATTCTCGCCCAGGCCTTGCCCTCTCCGGCCGAGCTCATCGACCTATTAGCGGAATCCGAGGACCCCCTCTGCGAACAGCAACACGCTCCCCTGCCCAGGCTCGTGCATCAGTATCCCTCCAGACTCCTCATACGGACCACAGGAGCCTGTCCGCTCTACTGCCGTCACTGTTTCCGACGCAACCTCCTGCCATCGGAAAAAAACTTTATTCAGCCCGAAGAAATTCTCAGCGCCCAGGGGTACATACGAAATCATCCCGAAGTGAGGGAAATCCTGGTATCGGGGGGAGACCCGCTTAGTGCTTCCACCGAAGCCTTGGAAAACCTCTTTGCCAGGCTGCGGGAGGCAAGGCCCGGAATTCTTCTGCGTCTCTGCACCAGGGCGCCGGTGAGCCTGCCCGAGCGGGTGGACGAGAAACTCGTTTCCATGCTGAAAAAATACAAACCCCTGCGCATCGTTCTCCAGGCGAATCATCCTAAGGAGCTGTCCCCGCTTTTTCTGGAAAAAATCGACAAGCTTTTATCCGTGGGCTTACCGGTGCGGAGCCAGACGGTTCTGCTGCGGGGCATCAACGACGACGCGAAGGTTCTTGAATCGCTGTTCTTGGGTTTGACTCGGGCAGGCGTGGATCCCTATTACCTTTTCCAGGGGGACCTGGCAACAGGCACTGCGCATTTCCGCGTTTCCCTCTCCCGCGGGCTGGCGATCTACCAGGAACTGAGAAACAGGCTCTCGGGTCTCGAAATGCCCAGATACGCCGTGGACGCCCCCGATGGTGCAGGCAAGCTGTATCTTCCCGAAAGCGTTGTTTCCTTACAGAAGGATGATCGGGGAGCCTACTGGCTCCTCAGGGCGCCCGACGGCTCAACACACCGCTACCCCGAGGAAGCCTAGGGCAACGGAAAAACAGACCTAAGCCCCTGGCGCCGGAGTAAGAACGTATGGAATCCATAAAGCCGGCTGAACTCCCTGCCCTTACTCCCACTCGATGGTTGCGGGGGGTTTGGACGATACATCGTAGACCACCCTTCCTACGGCGGGTACCTTGTTGGTGATGGCCGAAGAAATCGCTATAAGGTCTGACGGCTCAAAGGGATAGACATCTGCGGTCATGCCGTCCGTGCTTTTTACCGCCCGTAGCGCAGCCACGTACCCGTACTTCCGCTCATCCCCCGCCACCCCCACCGAGCGAATGGGAAGCAGCACACAGAATGCCTGCCAGATCTTGTCGTAGAGACCGCGGGTCCTCAGTTCGGAGATGTAGACCGCGTCGGCGTCCCGCAGGATGTCGCACTTTTCCCTGGTGACCTCGCCGAGTATACGCACGCCCAGACCGGGGCCAGGAAAGGGGTGGCGACCGACGACGGCCTCGGGCAGACCGAGGAGGCGGCCCAGGGCGCGTACCTCATCCTTGTAGAGTCTGTCCAGGGGTTCGATAACCCTGCCCTCTGCCCGTTTTTTTTCCACCAAGGGACTTCGGACGTTGTGATGGCTTTTTATCACCTGGGCTTTCTTGCCGACACCCTTGCCCGATTCGATGAGGTCGGTATAGAGGGTGCCCTGGACCAGAAAGGCTTCGGGGATTCCCAGCCGCGCCACTTCCTGCTCCTGGATGGATATAAAAAGATCGCCGATGATCTTGCGCTTTTTTTCCGGGTCTGCTTCGCCGGCCAGGGCGCCCAGGAATTCGGTCTCGGCGTCAGCCTTGTGCAAGTGCCTGGCACCCAGGGAGGACAAATTGGCCATAACCTCGTCGCTCTCGGCCTTGCGCATGAGCCCGGTGTCGATATAGAGCAGGTAGACCTGGGCGGGATCGAGTATCTTGAGAAGGAAGGCTCCAGCCACCGTCGAATCGACGCCGCCAGAGATGAGGAGGAGGGCAGGCTGGGAGCCGACCTTCCGCTTTATCACCTCGGCCTCCTGCTCCAGATAGGCTTCCATGGACCAGCCCTGCCTGGCCCTGCAAATTTCCAAGACAAAATTGTCGAGTATCTTCTGCCCGAATTCGCAGTGGCTCACCTCGGGATGAAACTGGACGCCCCAGCGCTTCCCGCCCTCATGAACAAGGGCTGCCGGGATGCCTCCCTCGGACTCGGCTATCACTGTCCAGCCCTTCCCGGGCTTTTGAATTGAATCGCCGTGGCTCATCCAGCTGGAAAACCGTCGGTCTACGCCTTTGAAAAGAGGGTTGACGGCGCCCGAGTCCAGCAGAGCGACGGGCTTGCGGCCATATTCCCGTTCGGGAAGCCGCTTAACGGCGCCGCCTGAGTCCAGGGTCATACGTTGGATGCCGTAACAGACGCCCAGTATGGGCAGGTTCGCGTCATAGAGCGAGGAATCGGGCGCCGGAGCTTCTGCATCGTAGGCACTGAAGGGAGAGCCTGAAAGTACTATACCTACGGCACCTTCCAGCGCGGCAGCCTCCAGCGGCGAATCACCGGGAACTATCTCGGAATAGACGCCCAGCTCCCTCACCCTGCGGCCTATCAGCTGTGTGTATTGGCTTCCAAAATCGAGAATCAGGATCTTGTCCACGGGCTCTCCCTCACGATGGTCTGCTTTCTGTCCGAACCCACCGAAATGATGGAAACAGGAGTCTCGGTGAATTCTTCGATGAACTCGATATATTCCCGGGCGCGCAGCGGAAGCTCTTCCCAGGAAGTGGCTTCGTCGATACGGGTATTCCAGCCGGGGAATTTTTTTAAGACCGGGGTAGCGGATTCCAGCTGCCGCACCGAGGCGGGGAAGTCCTCCACAACCTTGCCGTTTATCTTATAGGCTACGCAGGCTTCAAACTCAGGTAACGAATCGTAGACGTCGATATGGGTAAGCACGAGGCGATCGATGGAGTTGACGATGCAGGCGTAGCGAAGAGCGACAAGGTCCAAATAGCCACAGCGGCGGGGGCGGCCCGTGGTAACCCCATATTCATTGCCCGTGGTGCGGATAAAATTGGACAAGGAGCCGGGCGAATCGTCGGAGAACTCCGTAGGGAAGGGGCCGTTGCCAACTCTGGTGGTGTAAGCCTTGAACACGCCCAGGATCCTGTCCAC
>JAEZSM010000112.1 GCA_023421875.1 Spirochaetota bacterium
CCCTTGCGCGCTCCCCGCATCTTTGCCTTCTTGTACAGACAGGCTTCATTCGCCATAAGGTAGTATCTTCCAGGAAGGCACGTACCACCAGGAATCCGCTCTTCCCGGTGAACTACCTGGATAGAGAGCTACGCAAGGATCTGCATGAGCATGTGCGTGAAACCGTCTGCTTTGGAAGGAATGTGAACCGGCAGATGGAACGGTTGTCAGTCTACCTACTCTGGCACAATATGATGAAACCCCATAGGGCTCGGGAAGGACCGCGACCACATATAGACTATGTAGGAAAGGACTTGGTGAGTGGTGCACACGAGTATATGAAGCTATGGCAGTGGCGTGCATGGCGGACGCTGACTGAGCTTTCGGAACCAATGAGGCAGACCTGGGAGCGCGAACGAAGGACTCCTCTTACAAAGAAACGTGATTATCTTCCTGGTTATGCCTTGATGTAGCTTCCCAAAGAGTAATAAAGGTCGCCCAGAGTACCCTGAGCGACCTCCTTACCAACAAGGTTCGAGGAACTACTTATAGATTTCCGAATACTTCCTGCGGAGATAGCGGGTAAAGTGCGAAGGATCGAGGCCTTCGCCCGTTGCCTTCAGCACCAGTTCCGAAGGCAGGAGGGCGGCAGCTTCCCGGTGCACCTTATCCCTGAGCCAGCTTAAGGCCGGAGCGCAGTCACCCGCCGCGATGCTCCGCTCCAGGCCTGGGATCTGATCCTCCATGGCCGCCCAGAGCTGGGCCGCATAGAGGTTGCCCAGAGCGTAGCTCGGAAAATAGCCGAAGGAACCCATGGACCAGTGAATGTCCTGAAGGCAACCCCTGGTATCGTCGGGCACCTCCACTCCCAGGGTTTTACGAACCGCGGCATTCCATGCCTCGGGCAGATCCTGCACAGCCAGCTTCCCCTTGATGAGGGCCGACTCCAGTTCGAAGCGCAGGATAACATGGAGCCCATAGCTCACCTCGTCTGCCTCGGTGCGTATAAGGCTCGGCTCCACCCTGTTGACGCCCCTGTAGAAATCCTCCAGGCTAACCCCATCCAGGGCGCCTTCGGCCATCGGGACGATCGCGCCATAATGAGCACCCCAGAAGGAGAGCGAGCGTCCGATTATATTCTCCCACAGCCTAGACTGGGACTCGTGGATAGCCATGGACGCCGCCTCTGCAAGTCTGGTACCGGAAAAACCAAGGCCCACGTCCAAGCCCATCTCGTACAGAGCGTGGCCCGACTCGTGGATGGTGCTGAAAACGCTTGAGGGGAAGTATGTTTCGACATACCGAGTGGTTATCCGTATATCATCCTTACCCAGCGTGGTGGTGAAGGGATGGGCTGCCGTATCTAGTCGCCCCTTCCTCCTGTCGAACCCCAGAGCGGCCATGAAATACTCGCTCATCTTCGACTGTGCTGTGGCGCTTACCCTGCGGCGCAAGAAACTGTCATCCCGCTGAGGTCGCGAACGGATAGCGCCCAGAATTTCCACAAGATCCTCTTTCATGACGGCAAACACAGCGGCGGTCGTCTTTTCGCTGCTTCCTATCTCGTAAAGGTCCAGTAGCACATCATAGGGAGGGGCGTCGGGATTCAGGGCCGATGCTTTCTCCAGATTCAGCCTGATCATCGTGGCCAGATGGGGGGCAAAGCGCTTGAAGTCGTTGTTTTTCTTGGCCTGAACCCAGGCAGCCTGGGAAAGACTCGTCTGCCTGGCCATCTCGCTCACCAGGGCGGCGGGGAGTTTGGTTTCCTTGTCATATTCCCTGCGACAGACACGAATATAGGCCCTTTCCTGCTCAGTAAGCTCCTTTTTACCTTCCAGCTCAGCCAGCAGCGCTCCGATTTCGGGATTTACCGCCTTCTCGTGGGCCAGCCCCTCCACGAGCGCCAGTTGCTCGGCCCTCTCGTCCAGAGCGGCCTCAGGCAGGTAGGTTTCCTGGTCCCAGCCCAGCAAGGCTCCGATATGCCCCAGCAAATTTCTCTCCCTGTCCAGGGAAATCAGCTTTTTCATCGCCTCGACCATAGCGGCTCCTTCTTCGTGCAAGGTTTATCAGTATTTTTTCAATTTAAAAACCAGCCTGAATGCTAGCACGACACTCGAAAGTGTACAACGGAGCCTACCTCAGGGTATACTTCCAGCGTGTTTCTCCAGGAACTCAGACAGCCGGTCGAAAGTCTCAGAAACGTAGGTCCCGCCTTGGCCTCAAAGCTGGGTAGACTAGGCATCGGCACAATCGGGGAGCTGCTCACTCACTACCCCAGGGACTATGAAGACAGAAGCGCCTTTCTACCTCTGTCACGCTTTACCGACAAAAATCCGGTCCACACCGTAGCCGAAGTGACGGCTCACGAATGGTTCGGTTACGGTGCTATGAGAACCCTCAAAATCAGGGTGCGGGACGAAAGCTCCGAAGCCGTTCTCATCTGCTTCAACAGACCATTTCTGGAAAAGAGCCTCCCTGTGGGTGCCCGAATTCTCCTCCACGGCAAGTTCCAGTTCCGCTATGGCGAGATCCAGTCCACGGCCTTCGACGCCGAGCTCTACCATGAAGGCTCGGATCCCCTTCCCGGGCTTTTACCCCTCTATGCCCTGACCGGCGGGCTGAGCCAGGCCGCCCTGCGCAAGCTCGTAAAGCGAGCCCTGGAGATGTACGGCCGCAGGGTTGAGAACGAACTCAGCTCCGAACTGATCGCCCATAAAGGACTCATGCCCAAGGCCGAAGCCCTGAGGGCTATTCATTTTCCCAAATCGGAGGCAGAAAAGTCTCTGGCCAGAACCAGTCTGGCCTACGAGGAGCTCTTCCATTTTCAGCTGGGAATCGCCTTGAGAATTCAGGCACGGAAACTGCAGAATGTGGAACGAAAGCCTGTCCAGGGCATACTGGGAAAGCGTCTGTTGGAGCGGCTTCCTTTTTCCCTCACCCAGGACCAGGTGACGGTATTACAGGAGATCCAGTCCGATATGGACCGTCCCCAGCCCATGGCCAGGCTCCTCCAGGGCGACGTGGGATCCGGGAAGACCATAGTGGCTCTGTTGGCAGCCCTTCATACGGTGGAACGGGGAGCCCAAGTGGCAATGATGGCGCCCACCGAGCTCTTAGCACGCCAGCATGCTGCCACAGCCGCCAAGCTCCTGGAACCCCTGGGCGTCCGACTGGCCTTTCTCACCGGCAATGTGGACGATGCTTCCCGACCTCCGCTGCTCAAAGCCCTTGCTTCGGGGGAGGTGGACATTGTCTTGGGGACCCATGCGCTTTTCTCCGCCGATGTTCTGTACAAGGACCTTCGTCTCGTCATTATCGACGAACAGCACCGATTTGGAGTCGTACAGCGGATGGCTCTGTATAAAAAAGGTTACATCCCAGACTTGCTCATGATGACTGCGACGCCAATACCCCGGAGCCTCGCCCTCACCCTTTTTGGTGATCTGGCAGTTTCTTCCATTAAAAGCCTCCCTCCTGGCCGAAAACCGGTGATAACACACCTGGCTAAGGAAGGAAACGAGTCTAAGGTATATAAATTTGTACACAGTATGGTGGCCCAGGGCAGACAAGCCTTCTTTGTCTATCCCCTGATCGAAGAATCAGAGAAGTCGGAATTGAAAAATGTCCAGGATATGGCCTCTTTTCTGGCACGAAAGGTATATCCGCAGTATTCCCTAGGTTTTCTCCATTCCCGGCTCAAGGAAGAGGAAAAGCGCAGCGTCATGGACGCATTCGTGGCGGGAGAAATCCAGATACTGGTCGCTACCAGTCTTATCGAAGTCGGCGTGGATATTCCCAACGCCGCAGTTATGGTCATCGAGCACGCAGAGCGTTTCGGGCTTTCGGCCCTTCACCAGTTGCGCGGGAGGATCGGCAGGTCAGGGCACCAGAGTTACTGTTTCCTCGTGTATTCCAAGGAAATAGGCGAGGAAGCAGTCCAGCGGCTCAAGGCCCTTTATTCCAGCACCGACGGATTCGCCCTAGCCGAGGAGGATCTCAAGATCCGTGGCCCCGGCGAGCTTTTGGGAACAGCCCAGTCCGGTGCCCTGCGCCTGCTTATAGCCGATCCTTTAAAAGATTTCGAGCTGTTGAAATCAGCCAGGCTGGAAGCCTTTGCCGTGGTCAAGGAAGACCCTTCCCTTCTCTTTCCCGCTCACGAGGTGTATAGAAGAATCATTGACACTCGATCGGCAGCCAAGGAAGCCTAGAACTACGCAGCCAAAGGTTCAGGATGAGAGAAATACGTCCGGAGCTCTAAGAGAAGCCTCACTTCCTGGGACCGCCGTTCTGGAGCACGATCTCGGAACTCGCCATGAATTCCAGGATCTTTTCTTTTCTTGCCCGGGGACCCAGGAGATCACGCACCCTCAGATACTTTCTGCGCAGATACTGGATAGAGGGTATCGTGCTTCCAAAATGCTCCGCCAGCTCCCAGTCCCTGTGAAGATAGCGTCCCGAAGAATCTTTGCCGTTCATCTCCAGGAATTCCACGAGCAGTTCCTTGGTCCACTGGATGGGCGCGCTCCGGGAATAATCGTGCTTGTCAAGCCGACGCCTCGTTCGCGTCTCCGAGCCTTCCTGCTTCTTTTTCTTCCAGTGCGGATGGCGGTTCCTGGCATGGAGGATATCTTCCTTATCGTAGCCGGTGGCCTCCATCCAGAGACGGGCGAGCCTGGCCTTTTCGGCCGGCGTTAAACCTGAGCGCAAGGAACGGTCGACATACTCCTCGGGAGTCTTGGACTCGAGAATCAGTTTATCCCATCGTTTCATATCACTAATATACGACACAATGCGTCCTAATTTCAAATGGAAAAACACAATTTTCTGTGTCGCCCATCGCGGGCCTGAGAAAACCGGAGACCCGGATCCGCGCCGAGTCCTTTTTAGACCGCTCCGCATTGCGCGTTTTTCATAAGCGTTCTATCATGATTAGACACACCTATACGCAGCACCAGCGCTTGCGGATGCCGCAGGTAGAATAAAAGCAAGGAGTATTCAATGTCCCCGAAGTATGAAGCCCTGTTGAGGAACGTCATGAGTCCCGACAGCTTCGGCAAGCTTATGGCCTTGAAAAATCCCGCAGTAGTCGAGTTCGCCGGTTTTTTTGCTGAGCACTGCGGTCCTAAGTCCATCTATGTCTGCGACGACAGCGAGAAGGACATCCAATACGTTCGGGATCAGGCACTGGCCAAGGGTGAGGAAGAGCGGCTTGCCAATCCTGCCCAGACCATCCACTGGGACGGCTATTGCGACCAGGGCAGGGACAAGAACGGCACCCGCTTCATGGTCTACAAGGAAAATTTGGCGGACATGGGGGCTCTCAACACTATCGAGTACGAGAAAGGCTATGCCGAAATCATGGCGATATCCAAGGGTATCATGGAAGGCAAGGACGCTGTACTCCAGTTTTTCTCCGAAGGCCCCACAGAGAGTCCCTTTACCATCCCCTGCGTCCAGTTCACCGACTCCTGGTACGTTGCCCATTCGGAGTTCATCCTCTACCGCTCCGCCTACCACCACTTTCTAGGTATGAAGGAAGAGGAAAAGAGCCAGTTCTTCCGCTTCATCCATTCCGCGGGAGCCCTGGACGAGCATCATTGCACGGACAACCTGGACCAGCGCAGAATTTACATGGATACCCAGAACAACATTGTCTACTCCATGAACAACCAGTACGCCGGCAACTCCGTGGGCCTCAAGAAGCACTCCATGCGACTGGCCATCAACAAGGCGGGCAAGGAAGGCTGGCTCTGCGAGCACATGTTCATCATGGCCGCTCTCGATAATGAAAAAAAGCGCAAAACCTATTTCTGCGGCGCCTACCCCTCGGCCTGCGGCAAGACATCCACCGCCATGATCCCCGGCGAGCAGATCGTGGGGGACGACATCGCCTACTTCCGCAACATAAACGGCGAGTTCAGGGCGGTCAACGTGGAATTCGGCATGTTCGGCATTATCAAGGACGTGAACGCCAAGGACGATCCCCTCATCTTCGAAAACCTCATGAAAAACCAAGAGGTTATCTTCTCCAACGTTCTCAGGGGACCCGAGGGTAAGCCCTACTGGCTGGGCATGGGCGTCAAGACTCCCGAGGAAGGCTACAACCACTTCGGCCAATGGCGCAAGGGAATCAAGGACGACAAGGGCAAGGAAGTGCCCCTCGCCCACGGCAATGCCCGCTATACCATGCGCCTGGACTATCTGGCCAATATTGACAAGGAAGGCTTCGAAGCCAAGAACGGGGTAAAGGTAGAGGGCATCCTCTATGGGGGCAGAGACAGCGACACCACAGTACCGGTAGAAGAATCTCCCAACTGGAAGGACGGCATCCTCCTCAAGGCAGCGACCCTGGAATCCGAGACCACTTCTGCCACCCTGGGGGCCGAAGGCGTGCGGGATGCCAGCCCCATGGCCAACATGGACTTCGTTTCCTACCCCTTAGGCCACTACACCATGAACAACATCGCCTTCGGCGAGTCGGTCAAGGATTGCCCCAAGATTTTCAGCAACAACTACTTCATGCGCAGCCCCGAGGGGAATTTCATGACCAGCAAGCTCGCCAAGAAGGTCTGGCTGCACTGGGCCGAAGGCCGCATCCACGGTGAGTACGAAGCCTATGACACTCCAACGGGTAAGATTCCCCGATACGACGATCTCAAGGGTCTCTTCAAAAAACATTTGCACGAGAATTTCTCCGAGGCTGACTATAACTACCTCTTTACTTTCCGCTGTACCAAGTGGATCGAAAAGCTGGAGCGCACCAAGGCCTTTTATGCCAAGGTGGATCCCAAGACCCCCAAGGAAATTTTCGAGTATTGGAATAAGGCGATCGAGCGGATCAAGGCGGCAAGGGAGCGCTTCGGCGACGAGATAAAACCCGGCGCCTACAGGCCGTGACTAGTTCCTCGAACCTTGTTGTGCACGCAGTACGCGTAAAAAAGTGACATTTTTCTTGATGCGGGCCGCCCGCCGCCCAAAGCGCCCGC
>JAEZSM010000212.1 GCA_023421875.1 Spirochaetota bacterium
GATATAGAGCGGGAGTGTCGTAGCCCCGGGTCCCGACACGAAAAAGGTGATAACAAAGTCTTCCAGCGAAAGCGTGACAGCCGTCAGGAAGGCCGAAGCGATGCCCGGCAGCGCCATGGGTATGATCACTCTAAAAAGGGTCTGTAGCTCCGAGGCTCCAAGGTCCCTGGCGGCCTCGACCACGCTGGGGTCGGATTCTTCCAGCCTGGCGGAGACAAGAAGATAGACAAAGGGAATATTGAAGGTAGTGTGAGCTATCCATACCGTCAGCATACCGAGCCGCAGCCCTACTCCGGCAAAGAAAACCAAGAGCGAAACACCCACGACGATTTCGGGAAGGATCATAGGTATGAAGCTCATGGTGGAAACATAGGCTTTGAGCTTGAAGGAGTATCGGGCCGTACCCACCGCTGCCAAGGTTCCCAGCACGGTCGCCATGAGCGCGCTGGTAAAGGCTATGATCACAGAGTTCTGGAAGGCTCTCCAGAGGTCGGGCGATTCGAGAAAGAGCTTTTGATACCAGACAAAGGAAAAGCCAGTCCACTCCCCTGAGCGGGATTGGTTGAAGGAGTAAATGAGCAGCACGAAGAGCGGGGCGAAGAGAAAAAGTATTACCAGCCAGAAAATTACATTCGAGCTCTTGGCCTTCCTGGGTAAAAGCCTGGATGCGGTTCTCGCTCCCTTGCGCACAACCCTTCTGGCATGAAACAGCGCTGCTATCCTATAGGGCTTGAACCCATGGATTTTCGAGGCCATCAGGCGCCTCCCTTGCCCGAGATTTTTTTCTTTCCCTGTCCCGGAGCCCGGTGAAGAAACCCGATTGTCCTGCCGTTGGGAAGACTCAAAGGATCGACATCTTTGACAACCTGTTGTTCCTTGGGCTTCTTGAAGGCGAAGAGGAAGACGGCTATGGCGGTCAGCAAGGTCATGGTCATGGAAATAGCCGAGGCTAGCGGCCAGTTTCTGGTCTTGGTGAGCTGATCGGCAATTACGTTGCCCAGCATGTAGGAATCCTTGCCGCCGATCAGCAGTGGCACTGCATAGGCCCCAAAAATGGGTATGAAGGTAAAGAGCACGGCGGTGATCACCCCACCCTTGATGTTGGGAAGCATCACCTTGGTATAGGACTGCATCCTGGTGGATCCTAAGTCCCTGGCGGCTTCCAGAAGAGTAAAATCGAATTTGTCTATGGTGGAAAACAGCGGGAGTATTGCGTAGGGCAGATACATGTAGACCAGGACGAACACCACCGCGCCCTGGTTGTAAAGAATCTGGAAGCCCTCAGCCCTGAAGCCGAGAAAGCGCAGGGCTTGGTTGACAAAGCCCTCGTTGCCCAGGATCGATATCCATGCGTAGATGCGCACCAGGAAGTTGGTCCAGAAGGGCACGATCACCAGAAAAAGCCTCAAGGCCTGGTTTTTGGACCGGGCGATGCTGTACCCGCAGGGCAGCGCCAGAAGGATGATGATGATTGTAGCCGCAAGTGAGACCCAGAGGGTCTTGAGCGTCACTTTCAGCAGCGTCGGATTGGCTATGTCCACCCAGGCCTGGATGCTGAAGGCGGCTTCGACACCTCCGTACAAGCCTTTCTGCAAAAATGAATAGGCAACTATGATTAAAAGCGGGGCGGCGAAAAACACCGTAAGCCAGATGGCTTGGGGAGCTACATATACGGGGCCGAGATTGCGTTTCATCCCGGGCTCTTTTCCACGATAACCAGATCGCGGGCACTGAAAGAAAGGTAGACCTCGTCCTTCCACTCGATATCGGGAATTCCCTCAGACCAGTTGGCGTGCTGCCTAAAGGTGCTAAGCCTGCCGCCGCCCTCCACCCGGACTATGTACTTGGTTTGAAAGCCCGAGTAAACCGGCTCTTCGACAATGCCCTTTACCACGTTGAGCTCCTCTCCCGAGGGCTCGTCGTTGGAAATGCGTATTTTTTCCGGCCTGATGGTGACCACGATCGTATCGCCCACCTCCACCGGCGTTTCATCGTCCACCAGAAGCCTTCCGAAACTGTCGATATCGATGACATTGAGATTACCGTTCCTGGAAAGGACCCTACCCTTGAAGATATTCGTCTCCCCGATAAACCGCGCAACAAATTCGGTGGCCGGGTTTTCGTAGATCTGCTGGGGAGAGCCCACCTGCAGCACGACTCCGGCGTTCATCACCGCTATCCTGTCGGACACCGACAGGGCTTCCTGCTGGTCGTGGGTGACATAGATAAAGGTGATTCCCACCTTGTCGTGAATGGAGTCGAGCTCCATGAGCATGTGCTGCCTGAGCTTGGCGTCCAGGGCGGAAAGGGGTTCATCCAAGAGGAGCACCGAAGGCTCGTTGATGAGCGCCCGGGCTATGGCCACCCGCTGCTTTTGTCCCCCCGAAAGCTGGCTGGGCTTTTTTTCCGCGTGTCCCTCCAGCTGTACCAAGGAAAGGTGCTTCATCACCAGCTCTTTTACGAGTCTGGCGGGAGTTTTCTTGATTCGCAGCGGAAAGGCTACATTCTCGAAAACCGTCAGGTGCGGAAAGAGGGCGTAGCTCTGAAAAACCGTATTGCAGTGCCGCTTGTCGGGGCTCAAGCCGGACACATCGCTGCCGTCTATGAGTATCACTCCGGAATCCGGATCCTCGAATCCGGCGATGGCGCGCAGCAAGGTGGTTTTACCGCAGCCCGAGGGGCCTAGGAGCGAGTAAAATTCGCCTTTTTTGATTTCAAGACTGACATCCTTCAGCGCGGTAAAGTTGCCGAAGGACTTGGATACGTTCGAAACGGTAACATCGGATCCTTTCACCGCTTGACGTCTCCTTTCACGTGTATTTATTCACAGCAAGGTATAGTGTCAGAGCCCCGTAAGGTCAATACGGAATGATCGTCAATCGGGAAAAAACTTGGCTAAAAGCCAAGAGTTTTTTGCAGAAGGCTGCGGTACGTTTTCTCGCAGGCCGACAGCCGCGCCGAAAGAGTATCGATATCCCTTTGCGCTGCAACCACAAAGCCCTTGTCCTCGATTCCTCCGAGGTTAATTTTAACGTTCAGCAGGGCACCCTCCATGCCGGCCTTGGCGGCTAAAAAACCTACAGCCGCATCGGTAGCCGAGCTCGCCCTGCCCTGTTCCAGCGCCAGCAGGCAAAGTTCCATGGCTCTAAGGCAAGCCTGGGCGCTGCCCAGGGGGACAAGGGCTGCCTGTTTAGTGGCTTCCTGGATAGCCGCCCTTCTTTTCTCTCTTTCCTCCGGCTTGTCTTTGGGCAGGCGAAGGGCTTTTAGAATATCGTTAAATGCATCGCTGTCTTCGTCGGCGCGGCTCAGCAGTTCGGTCTTTCTGCCCTGGGCTTCCATGGCTATTGACTCCAGGGCAGCGGTCCGCTCCTCGAAGCCTTTTTTCCCAATGCTGAGATTGGCCACCATAGCGGCCAGGGCAGCGCCCAGGGCTCCCATGCAAGCAGAGGCAGTGCCCCCCCCTGGAGCCGGGCTGGGAGACGACAGTTCGTCGGCAAACGCGGAAACAGAGTTGTCCATAAGGCGCTTTCTTCCTCTGTACGCCCATTCGATTATTTTTTTGTCAAGATCGAAGTCGCCTTGGGAATCCAAACCCATGGACCTGACTGCCGTCCTGGCCAGATCCCGGTCGGGCAGCCCGGGACTGGACTTCTCCTTGCGCTGGAAGTAGCGGCCGCTCTCCACCAGCGCCGCCGCCGGAGCCAGTCCTACCAACTCCGATCCACTCACCGAATACCCCAGGCGCTCGGCTTCCTGAACGACCGCTTCGTATGCGGTCCAAAGCGGCGTGATCTTGTAATCCAGAATATTCATCGATACCTGGGCGCAATGCAGATTTTGCACATGCCAGCCGATGGCGCGCACAGCCTTGAGTCTGCCCGGAACTCGCTTAGTCCCTCCGGTCGCATCGAGGACAGGGCTTCCATCGGAATTTTTCAGTATTTTTCCGCTTTCCCGCAGTTCCAGGGCTATCGTCTTGGCGACGCTGACATCTTCGGTATTGAGATTGACATTGAAGGCAAGGAGTATTTCCCTCGCCCCGGTCACCGTGGCGCCCCAGCGGGGATCGAAGCGCGCGGGGCCGAAGTCGGGTAGCCATTCGGGGTCGGTGAGTTTAGCCGCCAAGCCTTCGTATTCCCCGGAGCGGATCTGGGCGAGGCTGCGCCGCGAGGGCTTGGCGGCGGCTTCCTCATAGAGATACACCGGTACTCCGAGCTCGAGCGCCAGCCGGCGGCCGAAATCCCGGGCCAGCTGTGCGCATTCGGCCATGCTGATGCCTGATACAGGGATGAAGGGGCAGACATCCAGGGCACCCATGCGTGGATGCGAACCTTTGTGGGCTTCCATATTGATCAAGGCTCTAGCGGTTCGGGCAGCCGCCAAGGCTGCCTCGACCACGGCAGGGGGCTTGCCTGCAAAGGTGTAGACGGTCCTGTTCGTGTCGGTCCCGGTATCCACGTCCAGCAGGGCTGCTCCCCGAACCGAGGTTATGGCCTCGGCTATAGCTTGAATCGTGTGTTGGTTTCTTCCCTCCGAAAAATTCGGCACGCATTCCACGACCGCATTTTCGAGCATAAAGACATCCCCCTACTAAGAACCTAACGTCGCCGAAAAGCGGCGATACACAAAGCAGCCTTGATTATGCACTGAATTCAGCCAGCATCACAGCGCTTTTCCGGTTTGGCCTCCCGAAACTCCCGGAGCGCCGTCTGATCGTTAATGCTCTTAAAAAGGCTCCAGTCGGGACTGAAGCGCCGCGCTTCAGCCTCGGATACTACCCTGTGGGGCAGATCCTCCAGAAGCCGGGAAAACGAAAGCTTTTTCCCCACGGCCCCCGCACAGTCCATTTTTCGCTCCAATTCAGGTACCAGCCGCCGGGAGTAAAGCCCTTGAAAGGGTTCGATATAGGAACCTTTTTGGGCGAGAACGGCCAGAAAAGCTTCTGGCCCGTCATTGAGAGGTTCCTCTACTAGGCTCATAAGGTGATAGAACCACTGCTTGTCGAAACAGGGCATGTCGCAGGCTAACAAGTACACCCAGGATGTAGCAGCGTTGGAGAGTGCGGCATGCAGTCCCGAGAGGGGGCCAAACCCGGGGACCAGATCGCGGATGAAGCGCAGCGCGAGATCTTGGTAGATATCGTGCCGAGGACCGATTAGATAGACGGGCAGGCCAAGGCTGAGAGCGTTCATAGCGACTATCCTCCCCAGGGGTATTCCATCAAGCGGCGCGGCCTGCTTATCCGATCCGCCGAAGCGGCTGCCCATTCCGCCGGCAAGAATTGCCAGGCTACAATCTAGAACCACCGATGCTCCTTTAATCCACAAGCCTACAGCAATTCATACGGTAGCAGACCAGCCGCTCTTGCGCCATGCCCGGCGGAAGGTTTAGGGTGGGTCCATGCTGACTGAGCTCTTGAGCGCCGCAGATTGGAACAGCCCTCCCGAGGAGATGGAATTCCAATGCAGTTACCAGGACCTGCTTGAAAGCTTGTCCAGCGACTGTGCCAGTCTAGGCGACAGCAGGGAAACCCAAG
>JAEZSM010000101.1 GCA_023421875.1 Spirochaetota bacterium
GGGGGCGGGTTTCCGGGGGGGGGGAAACGGGGGCCGCCACGAGGAGCCTCCCAGGTTGTCTCCAAGAGCTTCAGCAGCCCCGCGGCATAGAAGCGTGCCGCGGCCCCGTGCTATAGTAGCCTCCGAATGAACATTCTATCCATGTCCGGGGCCGCGGTTGCCCTCAAGGACGGCTATCTCTTCGAAGAGCTCGACCTGGGCCTCGAGTCCGGGGACCACCTCGGACTGGTAGGGAAAAACGGCTGCGGCAAGACAACGCTCCTCAGACTTATCACAGGCCGCCTGGAGCCCGATCGAGGCACCCTGGCACGTCGTCGCAACCTGGCTGTATCGAGCCTGGAGCAGATCCCCCGTTTCGAACCCGGCACGAAGCTTGCCGATTTTCTCTACTCCGGCGACGCCCCCGAAATAGCGCAGAGGCTCTTGCTCAAGACGGCCCGCGGCAGGGAACTTGCCAGGCTAGAGAAAGAGCTCGAAGCCCTAGGCCCTGTCCCTCTGGAAAACCGCTACGCATCCCTCTGCGCCGAACTGGGCCTTTCGGACATGGGAAAACCCATGGAAACCATGTCGGGAGGGGAGGTTAAAAAAGCCGCCCTCGCCAGAACCCTGGCGCCAAAATCCGACCTGGTCCTCCTGGACGAGCCCACCAACCACCTAGATCTGGATTCCATCGAATGGCTCGAAACTCGGCTTGCGAGCGCCGGCTTTGCCTTCGTGCTGGTAACCCACGACCGCTGGTTTCTGGACGCCGTAGCCGACTCCATCCTGGAGATAGACCGGCGAAGGGTATTTCGCCACCCGGGCAATTACTCTGCCTACCTGGAGCGTAAAGCCGAGCGCTGGGCGGCGCTGGAAGCCGCGGAACAACGCAGGGCGGCCAATCTCAAAATCGAAATGGCCTGGCTCATGCGAGGCGCCAGGGCAAGGGCTACGAAGAGCGAGCGCCGCAAGGATGAGATCAGGTCCATGCAGGCCTCGGTCCTGGAACGACCTGCCTCGAATTTTGTCTTTTCCTCAGCCGAAAGCCGCTTGGGCAAAAAGGCTGTGAATATCGATTCCCTGGGACTTCGCTACGGTGAGCGCCGGATACTGAAGCCCTTTAGCTACGAGATTGCCCCGGGAGCCCGTTTGGGAGTAGTCGGACCCAACGGCTGCGGCAAGACAAGTCTTTTGGATATGATCGCGGGGAAGCTCACGGTGGCAGAAGGGTCTATAGAGAGGGGCGAGACAGTCCGCATCTCCTATTTCGAGCAGGATGGCGATTCGATCCCCGAGGGCATTTCAGTCCTGGACTATATCCGCGATCATGCCGAACAGGTACGGCTCTCCGAGGGCGCCGCCCAGGATGCAGCCCTGCTGCTGGAGCGCTTCGGTTTCGACAGGGACTTCCAAGCCCTCCCGGTGGAAAAACTCTCGGGAGGCGAACGTCGGAGGCTCCAACTGGTACGCGTCCTCGTAGAGGCGCCTAACTTCCTCCTTCTGGACGAACCCACCAACGATCTGGACATCGAAACCATCGAAGCCCTGGAGGAATTCCTGGAGGGATTCCAGGGCTGCATCGTCGCCGTCTCCCACGACCGGGCCTTCCTCGACCGGATCGCCCGCTTTCTCTTAGTGATTGAACCCGGCGGGGAGGTTTCGCCGTTCAACGGCTCATACCTCGAATGGAGGGCGGCGAAGGCCGGGCGATCAGAGACCGCCGACCCGAAGAAGCCCAGCACAGCCGCCTCGGGCTCGGCGCTAAAGCGTGGGGAGGCCCCTGCCGCGGCGCCCGCCCGCAAACCCAAAAAACTGAGCTTCGCGGAACGCCGAGAACTGGAGAGCATTCTGCCCAAAATCGACGAACTGGAAACCGAAAAAGCGAAGCTCGAGACCCTCTTCGCCCGGGCGGGCGCCGCCCCCCAGGCGCTGCGCGACGCCCACCTCCGCTATGACCAAGTCCTCGCCCTCATAGAGACCCTGAGTCTCCGTTGGGAAGAACTGGCCCACAAGGACTCCCAGACATGAACGACCCCGCCGGCACCCACCGCCGGGACGCCGAGGGTCCGGAAGGCCGCAGCCAAAAAAACAGCGACAGCGCAGCAGCCTTCAGCCCCTTCGACCTCCTCTCGCCGGATATCATCCTCGACGCCGTCCAGTCCGCCTACGGCATCGAGCCCGACGGAATGCTCAGCCCCTATTCCAGCTATGTCAACCGCGTCTACGGCCTGGGCAGCGAAGCCGGCGACGACTATGTCGTAAAATTCTACCGCCCCGGGCGCTGGAGCGAGGATGCGATACGGGAGGAACAGTGCTTCCTCGAAGATTGTGCGAAAGCCGAAATCCCCGTAATCGCTCCTGTAAAAAATTCAGAAGAAGATAGCCTTTCGGCCTTTGAACTCGATATCGAGCACGAAGCCGGGGCTGTGCAAGAAAACATCCGCTTTTTCTTCACCCTCTATCCGAAAAAAGGAGGAAGAAACTTCGACGCCGAGGCAGACTCGGACTGGCTCAGACTCGGCAGACTCGTCGGGAGGCTGCACGCTGTGGCCTCTCTCCGGAATGCCCCTTCCAGGGTACGAATAAGCCCTGAGCTCGCCCTCTCTAATCTCGAAAAAATCGAAGCCCTCATCCACCCGGAAATCAAGCCGGAATTTACAGCGCTCTGCAGGGACGCGATCCGCGCCGGCTCTCAGGCCATGGCCTCGGCACGGCTTCAGCGGATCCACGGCGATCTTCATCGCGGCAATATTCTGGAGCGCCCTGACGAAGGCCTTCTTCTCCTGGATTTCGACGATATGGCTGTCGGGCCGCCCGCCCAGGATCTCTGGCTTCTCCTGCCGGGCCGGGTGTCTGAATGTGGCAGAGAGCTCTCCCTTCTCGTGGAAGGCTATTCGGAGTTTTCGGAGCTGGAACAGGGAAGCGTCGCCCTCATCGAAACCCTGCGCTTTTACAGGATGCTGCATTTTTTAGCATGGAGAGCCCTCCAGCGTCAGGACCTTTGGTTCAGGAAAGATTTTCCCGATTGGGGGAGCAGGGCATTCTGGATTCAGGAACTGGAAGATTTTCGCGAGCAGGCGAAAAGCATCATTTCGGAAGACTTCGCAGGCGCTGGGCCATAAAACTCCCCCCCAGGACCAGCACTATGCCAGCCAGCTGATTCAACCTAATGCTTTCCCCGAGAACGAGAACGCCCGCGAGCACGCCGAAGGGCACCTCTGTATAAGAAAGCGCCCCATAGTGAAAGAGCGAAAGCCGTTTCATGCCGAAAAAAATCAGCCCGAACCCGATATACCCCACCATGAGGCCGTACAAGGCTCCCAATCCCAGATGGGCCAGGGAAGCCCCAGGGATTTCCGCCACGAGGAAGGGCAAAAACACGATGCCCCCCGCGGCGTTCTGGAAAAAAATCGTATCGACCTCTTTCACTTCTTTCAGGGCTTCCTTGAACATGACCGCGGTTATTGCATAGACAAAGGCCGAAACAATCATGATAAGGCTGCCCGAAAGATCGCCCCGGGACAAGGCTAGGCCGTTGTGCAGATTCATGACCACTACACCGGATAGCGAAATCAAGAGCACCCCGACGCGCGAAAGACCTAGCGGTTTTTTTTCCTTGAAACTTTCCACCAGTAGGGCGAAGACAGGCCAGATGTATAAAAGCACAATGGCGTTGCCCATGCTGGTCAGTTTAAAGGCAATGACAAAAAGCAGCATCCTGAAACCGTTGAGGGCGCTGGCCAGAAAAAGCTTTTTCCTCATCCCCGGCTTCCCCAAAACCACGCCGTGCCGCCAAGCCCAGGGCAGCGCCAGGAGGAAGGGAGTCGTCATTCGCAGGGAGGTCATGGCGATGCTGGAAAAAGGCAGGCTTTTGATAAAAAGACCGCTGGACGCGCAAATTGCCGTGGCCGTGAGCACCGCGATCACCGGCAGCGCAGCACCTCCCTTCCATTCTCTCATTTGTTCACACTCTTCTTTATAGTAAGGGCGGCAATTTTAAAAACATCTTTTTCGCACTCTGACATTCAGCATTCTCTTAAAATGAAATAAGCGTTATGGTGACGGCATCCGCCGCGGAGCCCAGCCAGATTTTATGCTTGTCAAAACTGCCGGGGATACCCATTTTTTCGAATCTGCTCAAGCCTATCGGTTCTTTCGGTATGCCCATAAAGCCCTTGTCCAGGATACCGTTGCCATTTATATCCTGAAACATGGAAAAGACATAGTACCCCTCGGGTAGCCGCAGGCTTGTCTGTATCGTATCGCCCCGGGGTTCGAGAACCAGCGAGGTGAAGGGTTTTTCAGCTTTGAAGCCTTCCTGGCTGTCGTACACGGCCACATAGAGCATTCCTTGCCCTCTCAAGCCCTTTACGACAAGGCGGATCTCGGTTTCCTGAGCGCCGAGCACTCCAAGCGCCAGCGATGACAGCAACACCGTAAAAAGCGTAGAACCTTGCCATAGTCTCATGTCTGCCCTCTCTCTGGCTGCCCTTACCGCAGGCCTTCGTTTTCGCTTTAAACAGAATAGCTTTCGGACCGGACAACCGCAAGCTTGATTTCGGAAGAATATGTGCTGGCATTCGCGTCCGCGGCGTCGTACAATTGGAATATGAGCCACCTGGATCAGCGAACCTTGCTCCGCCTCATGAAGGAATCCGAACCTTTGCTGGAGCGCGCGGAATCGGAGACAAGCCCCGAGGCCCTGTGGCTCGAAAGGCTCTCCCTTCACGAAGAAACCCTCGATCGGGGCCTTGCCGCTCAGTCCGACGGCATTGAAGAAATTCGCTATGGCCTTTCCAGCAGTCCCTTTGGGCACTGCCGTATCGAAGCAGGTCAAAAGGGAATCCTCGCCCTGGATTTTCTGGATTCCCGCTGGAATATGGATCCGGCGGCGAGCCGGGCGCTCGCGCTGCGCCGATGGCCGAAGGCTCGCTGCGTGGAGGATGCTCCCCTTGTAGAACGATTGGCCGCCGCCATTTTCTCCAGGGATTCCAAAGCTGCGATAGCCATCCATGTCAGAGGAAGCGCGTTTCAGCTCAGAATCTGGCGCAGTCTTTTGCGCGTTCCCGAATCCTGCCTGGTATCCTATGCCCGCCTTGCTCGGACGGCGGGCTTTCCAGGCGCTTTCAGGGCGGTGGGAAGCGCCCTGGCATCCAATCCCATAGCCTACATAATCCCCTGCCACAGGGTGCTCAAGGCCGATGGTCGGCTAGGCGGGTTCAAGTGGGGACTCGATAGAAAAATAGCGATGATTGCCCGGGAAGCCGCGTTGCGCGACACAAGATCTAATCTAGCAGCAGCGCTCTGAGATCGCTCATCGTCTTTACGTAATAGCTGGCGTTCGCTTGCCGCAGCTCATCCTCGGAACCGTATCCGTACCCAACAGCAGCCGTATCAAGGCCGTTTTTGCGCCCTCCGGCGATATCGTTCTCCCTGTCGCCGATCATGAGTGTCCTGCTCCGGTCCAGAGCGTGCCTGGAGAGCAGTAAGCCGACAATGTCGTGCTTCTCTATGATCGATCCGTCCAATTCGCTACCCAGGATTTCCGTGAAGTATCCATCGATGTCGAAATGCAAGCAGACCTGGAGCGCCGTGACCGTAGGTTTCGACGTGGCCACGAAGAGCCTTTTCTCCGAAGCCTTGAGAGCTTTGAGCAGTTCTGTTACACCCTCGAAAGGCTCATTCTCGAACACTCCCTTTTCCGCGTAGTATTCCCTGAAACAGCTCACCGCGGCCTTGGCTGTTTCCCTGTCCATGCCGCAGTATTTTTCGAAAGAGCCGAAGAGAGGCGGCCCTAAAAACATGTCCACAATCGCGGAAGGCAGGGGCGCAAGCCCCATTTTCCGGACCGCGTATTCGACGGCATTGACCAGTCCCGGCTTGGAATCGGTCAACGTTCCGTCCAGATCGAACATAAGATTATCGTAGCTTTCCCGCACCTTCACGTAGTCACACCTTTACAATTCCGTTGTCGGTAATAGTTGCCCCAGTTCTAGGGACGCTTTGCCACAAGCTCAATCTCCACCATGGCGCCCAGGGGGAGTTCCCTCACGCCGATGGCCGACCTGGCAGGATAGGGTTCTGAAAACTTCTTTGCGTATACCTCATTCATGCCCTTGAAATTTTTCATATCCGTCAGGAATACGTTAGCCTTGACCACATCGTCCGGCGAAAGGCCGGCGGCCTTCAGTACGGCAAAGAGATTCTCGAATACCTGGGCTGTCTGAACGCCGATGTCACCCTCGACAAGCTTGCCCGTCTTGGAATCGAGGGGTGTCTGGCCTGAAAGATAGACAAAGCCGCCGGCTTCCACGGCATGGGAATAGGGCCCCACCGACACGGCGTCGGGGGCTGTAAAGCTTTTTCGTTTCATACGAGTCCCTCCAGTATCATGCTTTAAAGGCTGGGCCTAGTCCGCGCCCGAGGGCGCTTTTTTCCGACGCTCCCGGGCTGCTACCAGCGTTCGTAATGCACAATTTCTTCGATGCGCTTCCGGGGCCTGGGCACCGGCGATTCATCGGCATAGCCCAACGTTACCACGCCGACCACGAATTTATCCTCCGGTATGCCCAGCACCGGTCGTATATCCTTCTGGTCGTAATAGCCTACCCAGCAGGTATCCAGCCCCTGATGCCGGGCTTCCAACAGAATATGGCTCGCAGCGATAGCTGTATCGCGGATAACTCGCTTGAGCTCGAAGCTCGGGGTTTCCTCGTCCACGTACGTAGGCTCGGGACTCTGCACCCTAGCCCTGATATCGGCAATGCAGACAATGTGAAGAGGAGCCGAAATCATCCAACGCTGCTGTTTGGACACCGTGGCAATCTCCTGGCGTTTTTCAGGGTCGCTCACCACAATAAAATGCCAGGGCTGCTTGTTGTGCCCCGAGG
>JAEZSM010000202.1 GCA_023421875.1 Spirochaetota bacterium
ACATAGCCCCGAATGAAGAATTCGATCTCCTCTTGGGAAAGGCCCAGACCCGAGCGCTTTTTCATGATGATGTCGACGGCTCTCATAGACTCTCCTTTCCTTAAGGATACACGGCTGCGATCAGATACTATACTTCATTTTTTGCCGATGGTTAATGCCGGATCGATTTCGAGACTCAAGAGAATCCCCTCGGCCGCCTTCTGGGAGAGGTAGTAGAGGAGGGACCGCAGCGTTCCAAGCTCTCCGACGTTCCCGGCGCTTCCGACGCTTCCGGCAGACCGGCCCTTGCCATGGATCCCTGCGAAGTCCCCGATTTCGGTTGAGCCGAGTCTTTCGAGAAGACCGAGGTCTTTAAGGCTGAGACCGAGCCCTTCGGCTTCACAGCCCGGACAGGCAAAGCCGTCGAGCCGAGGCGAGTAATACAGGTCCGGCGAGGCTCCAGCCCTGCCCTGGGCTGTCTGAAGCGGTCTTCCACAGGCCGCGCAGTGATCCAGCTCGGGCTGGAGCCCCATGATCCCCAGGGACTTCCATAAAAAGGCTAAAAGATGGGGCTCCACCTCTTCCTCAGCGGCCGCGTCCAAGGCGCGGAGCAGAGAGAGACAGAGGCCGAGCAGGTCTTTGTACTCGCCGCCGCAGCCCTGGGTTTTAATCGCGATTTCCGCCATCACCGATGCCGACCAGAGCTTGGAGTAGCTTTCGCGCAGTCCCTGGAAGGATTCGAGGATCGTGAGGTCGTTCAGTTTTCTGTAATGCTTTACCGGGTCCGAGTAGATAAAAGCCTGGGCAGCCACAAAGGGAGCAGCGGCGGAGCGCAGGGAACTCTTGGCCCCTCCGAAGAGAAATACGTCGATTATGCCTTCTTCGGCGGTGAGGAGGCTCAGTATCCGGTGCCCGGAGGGGCTGTCCTTGGCCCGGAGTATCAGCGCACCATATTGTTCCAGTCTATTGGGCATAGAACATCCCGGGGTCCACGTTACTCCTCATCCTCGACGATCCACCAGTGTACGCCCCCAGATTCGCCGCGCCTCAGGCGCTCCTGCTTTTCTTTTTCGATACGGATCTGCTCTTTCCGCTTGTACGAGCGGGACCAGAGCCAGGAAGCGCCGAAGCCGCCCAGGTGGGCGAGGTAGGCGGTGCCGCCGGAACTCAGGCCTGAAAGGCCGCCGAGGACCTGGAGGAGGAACCAGAAGCCGATAACAAGCCAGGCGGAGAGGGCGGTGGGAATGAAGTTGAAAAGGAGGACAATGACCTTGTTGCCCGGAAAGAGCACGAGGTAGGAGGCGAGGATGGCTGAAATAGCAGCCGATGCTCCCACCAGGGGGACTTCCGCCGCCGCTCCTCCGGCTATCGATGCCGCCGCCACATGGGCAAGGACTCCCAAGCTTCCGGCGATGAGATAGAGGGCGATATAGCGGCGCCTTCCCAGTCGGCATTCCACGTTATCGCCGAAAATGCCTAAAAAAAGCATGTTGCCAAAGAGATGGGCAAATCCCGCATGGGCGAATTGGCTGCTTATAATGCTGAAAAGCCCTTTTCCGCGGATGATTTCTGAAGGTACCGCGGCCATCGCCAGGGTGGCTGCCTCATTTCTTCCGAAGCGCTGTAGGAATACAAAAAACCCTATGTTGACGAAGATGAGCAGCCAGGTTGCAAAGGCTGGATCTCTCCTGCAGTTATTCTGATCTCCGATGGGTAACACGCTTTTCTCCTGCTAAAATAAATATAGTGCAATCACCGGCGTATGGCTAGAACGAAGCCCGCCCTATCACTGCTGCGACGTTGCACAAAAGCGGCAGGCTACGCGAGTTGAAGAGGGCCTAGCATTCATGGTACAAGACAACGATGACCCAAGCATTGATGTTCGATCTCGACAACACCTTGTATTCAGAAGCCACAGGGCTGGAATTGCGGGTTCTGGAAAAAATAAACGAGTACGTCTCGGTCTTCATGGGCTGGCCGCTGGAGGAAACCCACGAGAAGCGCAGGGAAAGAGCCCGCCGCTTCGGCACGACCCTGGAGTGGCTGGTATACGAAGAGGGCTTGAAGGATGTGGATGGCTATTTCGACTATATCCATCCCGCAGGTGAAGAAAGCTGTTTTTCACCCGATCCGGCGTTAAAAACCCTGCTGGATGCCCTGGACTATCCAAAAATCATTCTGACCAATGCCCCCATGGAGCATGCACTGAGGGTGCTCAAGAGCCTGGACATAGAGAACTGCTTTTCCCGCGTTTTTGATATCCGCTACAACGGGCTCGTGGGCAAACCCCATCCCAAATCCTATCTCCGCGCGCTGGAGGAATCGGGCTTCTCGCTGGATTCCGCGGTTTTTATTGACGACAGCCCGAAATACATCCGCGGCTACAGAGCCCTGGGCGGAAGGGCGATTCTCAAGGACGAGACGAACCGCTTCTCCAATCTGGAGTTTGAACGCATCACTTCATTGCACGAGCTACCGGGCATTCTCTAAACCGAACCTGGCAATAAAAATGACAAGCCGCTGCCTGCGCGGCGGCCTGCGCGGCTGCCTGCGCCGCGGAGGACTGCTCATTCGAGTTGAGCCGAGGTGCCTAAAGAAAGCGCGACGAGTGTCGCGGCAAAGGGAATGGCCAGGATGAATTCGCTGGGAATGCCGAACTGGCCTTGGGCGTAGTTGGAAAAACTCTCTGCCAAAGCGAAGACAAGACAGGCAAGGACCGTCCTGCCGGGGCGGCGATTGCCCAGGTATATGGCCACGAGGGCGATCCATCCCCTACCCGAACTCATGTTGGGCACGAAGGCTCCCAGGGGCAAGGAGAGCGAGGCTCCGGCGATGCCGCAGAAAAAGCCCGAAAGAACGATGGCGGCTAGCTTGTAGGAATCAGGCCTGAATCCCGCCGCAGCCACAGCTTCGGCCCTGGCTCCGGTGGCCCTGATCCGCGTTCCCAGGACTGAGCGGTAGAGCAGGAGGGCTGCTCCGGCGGCGAGGACCCAGGAAAGATAGGTAAGGCTGTGGTGGGAAAAGAAAATTTCTCCCAAAAGGGGCAGCCTGCCGAGACTCGTCTGGAATATCCGCGCGGGCTCGGGAATGGGCAGCGCCACGACGCTTCTTGTGCCGAACCAGCTGGCCGAAAGAACTGCGGTGATGCTGGGAGCGAATATGTTTGCGGCGAGTCCGGTTATAAAGACATTGGCTTTGAGCCTTAAGGTGGCGCTGCCGTAAATCCAGGCTATGGCGCTGGAGGCCAAGGCGCCGGCGAGTATTCCCAGGCCGATGCTGCCCGTAGCGGAGGCGGCGGCGAAACCAAAGAAAGCTCCTGCCAGTATGAGACCTTCCAATGCTATGTTGAGCATTCCGGCGAGTTCGGTGAAAAGACCTCCGGCAGCTGCCAATAAGAGAGGCGTCGCGGCAGACAGCGCGCTGGCGAGTATGCCTGTGGCGGTATCGAGCCAGTTCATGGTTTTTTCCTATCGGCAAGGCTGCCATGCCGACCAGACCGGATAAGGGGGCCGGGTATCTTGAAAAAGGGCAGTCGGGTAGCGGTGATGAAAAGGAAAATGACCGCCTGTATGATGCCGACCATCTCTGAGCTGGCTCCAGCCCCCATCATGACGCTCTTGGATCCTGCGTCGAGGTAAGCGTAGAAGGCGGCGGCGGGCAAAAGGGCCAGGGGACTGTTCCGGGCAATGAGAGCTACTGCTATGGCGCTCCAGCCCACGCCGGAAGAAAAACCCCGCAATACCCTGCCGTAGGAGCCGAATACCATAAGGGCACCTGCGAGCCCATGGAGGGCGCCCGAGAGAAACATGGGCACGAGGGCGTACAGGCCCTCGTCGATGCCGGCGTAACGGGCAAAATCCTTGTTCGCTCCGCAGAGCCTGAGTTCAAAGCCGAAACGTGTCCTGGCAAGAGCGAATTTTCCCAACAGCGAAGCCAGGAGGGCAACGAAAATACCTGTGCTCAGAGATGAGGGCGGCAGCAGCTTAGGAAAGGCCGCGGCGGGCCCGATCGCCCTCGTAGCCTGGAAATTGCTGGAAGGATCCTGGAACGGACCAGTGATGCAGAAATCCACCAAGAGCACAACGATCGAAGATATAAGGAATGACGAGATAAGCTCGTCGACCGCCAGCCTGCGCTTTAAAAAACCGGAAAGGGCGCCGATGGCGCCGCCCGCCGCGGCCGCCGCGGCGAAGGATACGATCCAAATTACCGGGGTCGATTTTTCTTTCAGCGCTACGGCGGCC
>JAEZSM010000204.1 GCA_023421875.1 Spirochaetota bacterium
TTGGTAGACAGAATATACATTATACGAAGTTACATATATCAGGATTTTGATCCGTCCTAGAATTCCAATATCGACGAAGCTACCACTGGATTGCTGTATACCGGTGCCCCTATCGTGTCCTGTCCATAGGATACCGCGAAGAGCACCATAGAGAAGGTTCCTCCGATGGAAGTGCTCCCTTCATAATCCTGGTCGTCCTCATTGAAGTTTTTTTCTAAAAAGCTGTTTTCAGGACGACTGATGTTGCGTACAAGCTGAACAGTGCCATCAAGTTTCCATGATGATGTATCAATCGTATGCGGGCTCTCGTCGCTTGCGGGCGAAATTTCCAGCCCTGGACGAGCGGAAGTCGCGGCCTTTCGCATGTAGCAAAAGTCTTCTTGTGCTTCAACGTAGTTGATAAAAGCGTCCGGGTTGCCGAGATAACCGTCCCGCAAACTCGATACCGTGCTCAGGGCGGTTTCAGCATCTTGCCTATTTTGAAAAATCCTATAATAGATATCAATTCCCAGGAATGTCTGATCGCTGCCTTCCGAGGGCTCGTAATTCAAGCCGTTATTCCTGATGCTTATAGCAGAAGGAGTAATGGAAAAATTAAGTGGTGCGTACAAGTATGCCGTGGTACTGATTCCGCAACCTGCAAAAGGAATCGCCAATAAAAGAGTGATTAAAGCTTTTCTGCAAATTGAATTAGCACCCTTCCCGCTCAATCCTTTACACTCCTATTATAAAAAAAGCGGAATCGAAGACTGCCGTTTCCGATTCCGCCGTTTTCGATGACCACAGTCGCCGCAGTCGTCGCACTAGTATTCAGTTACTTATCATATCCCTGGGCTTTGAGGTACACAACCCGGTTTTTAGCCAAGAGGGCCCAATCGGTGCCTGAGAAATCAGCAAGAAGACTGTTGTAATATTCCAAGGCCGCGGAATAGTCGGAAGTCTTTTCCTTGAGGCGTCCGAGGGAAAAATAAGCATGGGCTATGTTGGGATTGTCGTCCTTGTGCTGGTCGACAATTCGCTGGTAATACTGGACGGCTTCCTCGGTCTTGCCCTGCTCTTCCGCCGCGGTGGCTGCTATCTCCAGGGCCATGGGCACCACATAGCTTCCAGGCTTGCGGTCGGCTGATTGGAGAGCGAAGATCTCCGCCTGAGCCCAGTCTTTTTTTACACCGTGCAGGCTGGCGATGCCGTAGAGTGCCTGCTGAGCCGCGAAAGATCGAGGCCATTTCTGGGCGACACTCTCGAGTGCCGGGATGATCTCTGCCTCCATCTCGGCTTTTTTAGCCTCATCGGTTTCATTGTTCCAGGCCACTATCTTGGTCTTGACTTCTTCCATGGCTCTGGAAGAGTTCTTCGCATAGCTGCTGGACACGAGGGTGTAGACACCCACACCGACAAGCGCCAGGCAGAGGACTGCGACGATCGCCAAGAAAATTTTTCTGTTCTTCGTTATAAAATCCGACAGCTTTTCCGCAGTGGTCTTTTCTTCGACCTTGTCGGGCTTAATGAGTCGCGCCTTGCTTTCCACAATTACTCCTTCGATTGTGCTATGCTCAGTTCTTTTATAAGTCTTGATAGATAGGTCCGCTGGATGTCCAGGGACTTGGCTGTCTCGGTCTGGTTCCACCCATGCAGCTCCAGGGACTTGCGGATAAAATGTGCTTTAAATACATTGACCGCATCCTTCAGATTTTTACCCCTGAATTCGTCGATATCCTGTCCCTTGCCGCCTATCATGAGGTCGCTGCTGCCGATGAGCTCCTGCCGCGCCATGACAGCAGCCCGTTCCACTGCGTTTTCCAGCTCCCGGACATTGCCCGGCCAGGCGTAGGAGAGCATATTCTCCATAGCCGAATCAGAAAAGCCCCGCAGCGCCTTATTGGTCTCCCTGGCCGCCTTTTTAAGAAAATGCTCGGCCAGCACGGGGATGTCTTCTTTTCGTTCCCTTAGGGGCGGAATGTACAGAGGAAGTACATTGAGCCGGTAGTAGAGATCGGAGCGGAATTCTCCGGATGAGACCATAGCCTCCAGGTCCCTGTTGGTGGCGGTTATAATACGCACATCGACCGAGACCGTTTCGGAGGAGCCAAGGCGCTCGAAGGTCTTCTGCTGTAAAACCCTCAGGAGCTTTGACTGGAGCCGCAGAGGCATTTCGGCGATCTCGTCCAGGAAAATCGTGCCGCCGTCGGCCACCTCAAAGCGGCCCTTACGGTCCTGGTAGGCATCGGTAAAGGCGCCGCGCACGTGTCCAAAGAGCTCGCTTTCCAGAAGGGGCTCCGGTAGATTGGCGCAATTTACCCTGACAAAGGGCTTGGAAGTCCGCTTTGATGCCCTATGCAGCCTTTCGGCGAAGAGTTCCTTCCCTACCCCGCTTTCACCCAGAATGAGAACCGAGGCTTCGCTGGGGGCTATCCTGTCCACCAGTTCGACTTTTTCGGCCATCGCGGAGGAAGCATAGATAAGGTTATGCCAGCCAGAATTAGCCTGGGCTTTGTCGCTCAAGTATGAAAGCTCGAAGGAGGTTTTTTCCAGATACCGTGCGTTTTCAACCGCGATGGCGGCCTGGAGCGCGAAGAGTTCCAGCCAGTACTGGTCTTCCTGGAGGAAGTATCTGCCCTTTGTCTTGTTGATGGCTTCGATTACCCCGACAAGGTTCCCCTTAACCTTCATGGGAACGGCGAGAATAGATTTGGTAGGGAAATCGACTTCCTTGGAAATGATGGGTGAAAACCGGGGATCGCTTTCTGGGTTGTTGACGATGAGAGACTGACCCTCCCGGACTACCCAGCCGACGATGCCTTCGCCGGGATCAATGAGCCGGCCGGTGAGCTCCGCCTTCTTTGGACCCAGGGCAATCTCAAAGCGAAGCTTGCCCGCCACGGGGTCGTAGAGCAAAAGGCTCGCCGCTTCAGCGCCGACGAGCCTGCTTGAGGATTCTATTATCTGGGATACTAAGGCCTTGCCGTCTGCGTAGTTCGAGTTGATGAGGGCACACACCTCGACGAGCAACTCAAACTTCGCCTGATCAATATTCCCTACCATGGCCTTGTCTTTTCCCGGTCAACCTTAGCGAGTAAGGCGATCAGGAATTCTTCTTGGACGTATCGCGCTCTTTCAAGAGATCGCCGATGGTATAACCGCCGGCCTCTTCCTCGCTCTGCATGAACTTGGAGATCTCCTCCCGCTGCTGGCGCTGCACGAG
>JAEZSM010000209.1 GCA_023421875.1 Spirochaetota bacterium
CGGGAGGGCGAGGCCTTCGGGGTTTTCTGGGTCTTCCAGGGGTTTGCCAGTCTGGATGTCGTAGCTCGCCCTAATGGCGCCACTCTCTTCCTGCATGCTGTAGAGGGCGTCCAAGCCATTGGAGGCGGGGTATATGCGGTTGCTGTAGACAAGGAAAAACGAGGAAAAGACCTGCTCCATAACATCCAGCACGGCGCGCTGAGGATAATGAAAAAACTTGATCTTTTCCGCGGGCGTTCCCGGACCGCCGGTGGTCCAGCAATCCGAGGCCCAGGCCCAGGTTCTATCGTAAATCTCCACAAAATCCTGATCATAGAAATGGATTCGCGGAAAGTCTTTCTTGTTCAACTAAAGCCCCTCTCCCGGTCGATTCCCTGTACCGCAGCGTCCCCGGGATCGGGCGCGGCTGTCTGCTAAGCTTCGCATAGATTGAGCTTCGCTATCAGACTGTCGGAAATTTTCACTATAATGATCTTCGTTGCCTTTGTCAAATTTTATCGCCCCATTAGAGCTCAGGCATCGGTGTTTTTCTTGCGCAGCCGCACTATACAATCGTCAAGTTCAGCCTCGCCCTTTACGATATCTTCGGCTAAAGCCCTGCAGTCAGGAGCGCCGCAGGCGCCGCAATCCAGGCCCGGCAGGCCGGCAGTCAGTTCTTCCAGCCGTTGAGCCATGGCCAGGGCCTTTTCCAGATCCCTGTCCAGGACCATGACAGGCCTGGGCTGCAGTTCGCAGTCCCAACCAAGGTCTTCGTACTTCAGAGGGCCTTGCAAAGCGGCTTGCGTTGCCGAAACCGCGGCCTCTGCGCCACTGTCCTGCCCCGCTTTTTGGCTCGCCGATACAGCCTTGATGGCAGTCCGCGCCACATGGGGATTTGCGACTACCATGGGTCCGCCCACACAGCCGCCCGGACAGGCCAAAGCCTCGACATAGGGAATTTCGCCCAACTTCCCATTGTCTATTTCTTCGAGAAGGGCAATCAGATTGTCGATTCCGTCCACGGATACAGCGCCAGCGACGTTGAGCGCTTCCAGCTCGCCGTCAGATCTTGCCCACCCGAATCCGCCTGCCAAGCCTTCGATGCGCTGGATTAAAGGTTCAGGATCCATGTCGAACAGCGCTCGTTCGGCCGCCGCCTTTCTTTTTTGTATCGCTTTTTTTAAAGGAGAATAAATATCCTGAAAGGAGAACACCGCATCCACTTCCGTTTTTTCGTATCCCAGGGGATTCCGTATCGCGGTTACCTTCGAGGTGCAGGGACTTATAAAAAAGACGCCGATGCGAGGCTGTTCCGCGAAAACATTTTTCTGGCCCTCGGCTACAGTGCCGCCGGTTTCAGCTAATCTGATGCCGAGCCTTCGTCGCAGCTCCCTGGCGGCAATCTCGAAGGGCGGCAGCAGATGCACCAGGTGGGGGATGAGAGAAGGGAAGCGCAGCTGTACAAGGCGAACGACCACGGGGCAGGCGCTGGAGATAGCGGGGCGCGGCCCGGCTTTATTCAAATACTCCCTAGTCGCCCGCCCCAAGCGGGCCGCGCCCCAGGCAACGTCGAACACTTCGTCGAAACCAATATCGCGCAACGCCAAAAAAACCAAATCCGGAGTAGTGTCAGCCCCAAACTGCCCGTAAAGCGATGGAGCCGGAAGCGCCACCTTGATGTCGTAGCCTTCCATGACAGCAAGGGGGTCGGAAATCCATTTCTTTGCGCCTTTGGGGCAGGTACGTATACATTCGCCGCAGTCTATGCACCGCTCTTCGGCAATGTGCGCTTTTCCGTTTCTTACGCGGATAGCCTGTGTCGGGCAACGTCTAACGCAGGTGGTGCAACCTATGCAGAGGTCTTTATCGAGATATACGGAATGGAAAAAATTCGCCGCCTGGGACGATGCGCGTTTTTTCTCTTGCTGTTTCATCACGCAAGCTCGGCCTTTGCCAGATCGAATACGAGCAGTATCCTGGTGCCTTCTTTCGGCTTGGAATCGACATTCATAGAGTCGGCGTTTCTCTTCATGTTGGGCATTCCCATGCCCGCGCCGAAGCCCATACTGCGCACTTCCTCGCTAGCTGTGGAATAGCCCTCGGTCATGGCCAGCTCCACGTCGGCGATCCCGGGACCCCTGTCCTCCAATAAAAGCTCGATTCTCCCAGGGCTTATATCCAGCGTGGCCTCTCCTCCTCCACCATGGATGGCCATATTCATCTCGCCCTCATACATAGCGATGGCAATCCGTTTAACAAGACCCTGGTCCAGTCCCAGGCGCGAAAGAAAGCGTTTTGCCTCGGTGGAGGCCTTGCCGGCAGCGGAAAAATCCATGGAAGGAATCGTAAAACTCAGCTTCACCGGCAGCCCCTAATCGATATCGCGCACGCCGCCCCCGCGAAGGCCCGCTTCATACAGCCTCCCGCAGGCAAGGAACATGGAGTATTTTGAGGTCATCAGCGTCATACCCATCTCCTTGGCCATCTCGATAAGATCGGCCGTGGGTTTTTTACCCCTTACAAAGACAATGACCTTAATGTCCAGAAGATCGGCGGTCCTGAGCGCCTGGGGATTCATCAGGCCGGTGAGCAGCACAACCCTGTCTTTCACGAAGGCCATGACATCGCTCATGAGATCGGCGCCGCAGGCCGAATTGAGCTCAAGCCCGAGCTGCTCTTCGCCGGTGAATACCTTGGCATCGAGAATCCGTACAATATCTTCAACTTTCATACTGTTCCTCCACGGAGCCGGCAACGCAGCGCACTCTCCGGTAATTACAGAGGCATCCTGCCTCTGAAGGATCGGGCAAGGGTCAGCCTGTCCGCGTATTCCAAATCCCCTCCAACGGGAATGCCCGTGGCGAGCCTGGTAACCCGTACCCCTTCTCGCTCGAGCACCTTGCGGATGTACAGTGCGGTAGTATCCCCCTCGACGGTCGGGTTGGTGGCGAGCACAACCTCCTCCACCGTCGTTTCGTGGTTTTCGGATACCGAGTCTCGAGCGCTTGCTTCGCTTCGTCCCTTCCGCACCCGCTGCACCAGCGAGGCGATACGCAGCTTGTCGGGCCCGATCCCGTCCAGGGGCGAGAGCAGGCCCCCCAGCACGTGATACAGACCCTTGTATTCCCTGGATGCTTCTATGGTCAGCACATCCTGGGGCTGCTCCACCACGCAGATCGTGCGACTGTCTCGGTCCAGACCCGTGCAGACCGCACAGGGATCTGTTTCGGTATAGGATCCGCAGATAGAACAAAAATGAATTTCGCCCTGGAGCGAGCCGATGCGTTCGGCCAGAGCCCGGGCAAAGCCCTGATCGGCCTTGAGCAGATAATAGGTCATCCGCAGCGCGCTCTTCCTGCCTATGCCCGGCAGGCGCGTCAGAAGCGAAACAAGATCCTCTATCGCCTTCATTGACCAGCCCCAAAAAAATCTCCACTACTGAAGCCAGGGGGCATGGGCATGCCGCCCATGTAATCGGAGAGCTGATCCCGTATGGCTTCCTGCACGCGCTGGGCTGCATCGTGATGGGCCGCGCGTATGAGGTCGGCGATAATCTTCGGGTCCGACGGATCGACTATCTCCGCCGCGATCTGACAGTCGATCATCTCCATATCCCCCGAGAGAGTTACCTTGACCATGCCGCCGCCAGCCTGCCCCGTTACGCGGATGGCAGCCGTCCGCTGACGCAGCTCGTTCGCCTTGGCCTGCAGGGCTTGGGGATTTTTAAACGCGTTCAGGAGATCGGATAATTCCATATGTATTCCTCGCTTCGATTATGGCTCAGCGTCCGTGATTTCTGCGCCCTTGGGTATTTCCGCGAATCCCTGGAGCTTACCCTTGAAAAGGCGTTCCACCAAGGCAATGGATTCTTCTTCTTTTTGAGTCAGGATGGGTCCGGCCTCCGCGGCCTTGGGGGGCAGAGAATCGCCGTTTGCCGCAAAATTGCCCGCCGGCGCGGCCGCAGGATCTTGCGATCCTGCGGCCGCCCTACCCGGCATCGAATCCGCCCCCGACGATTCCCTGAAGGCTGTCGGCCTGACCTGCGCCGCCGCGGCTGTCCGCCGCTGGACATCAGCGGCCTGCCCTTCCCCCGTTAGACCTACCTCGAATCGACAAGCCGAGCCCAGGCGTTGGGATAAAAGCTCCGCGATAATGCCGGAAAACTTCTCCAGCATATCGGCTTCCATGCGACTTGCCACCAGGATCGACAGCTTCCCCTGTTCAAGGAGCCAAGAGCGGCTTTTTTCAAGGGCCGCGCCAAGCATGACGTTGCTTTTTCGTATATGGGCCACCAGGGATTTTTTGAGTCCCTCGACATCGTTCTGAGCAATGACTCCAGGTTGACCTTGAACCTGGTCTTGCGTCTGGGTCTGAACTTGTGCGTGAGACTGAGCATAGACTTCGACCTGAGTAGTGGCGCGGTGTTGCGCGGCCGGTGTGGTCTCTGCGCCCGCCTCGAACTGCCTGCCCAGACTAGTCGATCGACTCGAGGGCTTCGCGCTTGGGCTAGGCGATCCGCCGGTCCTGGCAGAACCCGCTGCACTGCCGCCTGAAGCGCTTCCCCGTTCGAGGTAGGCTTTGAGCCGTCCCACCGACCGTGCAAGCTCTGAGGGCTGGATGTAATCAAGGATATGGGAAGCCTTGGCCACGACCAGATCCAGCTCATAGCGCGGGTCGATGCTTTCTTTCAGGCTCCGGTACGTCGCCAGGAACATGGAGAACAGCTTTTCGATCATCTCGCCGCTCAGGGTTTCGCCGATAGCCAGATCGAAGGACGAGAGCGGAGCGCCCAAAAGGCTCTCCCGGGTGATACCGTTCTTAAGCAGCAAGAGGGCCCTGCAGTATTCCACAGTGTCGGAGACGAACTGCTCCGGCGAGACTCCTGAGGAGAGAATTTCCTCCAGATCAGCCAGGGCGCCTGCCCCATCGCCTGCGATGAAACGGCCGAAAAGACCGTTCATCCTGTCCTGGCCAACCAGGCCGAGTTTTTCCCGAATCAGGGCAGCGGTTATGTTCCCTTCCGAAAAGGAGGCGATCTGGTCGAAGAGGGTGTAGGCGTCCCGCACCGAGCCGCCGGACTCCCGGGCTATCCAGAGCAGGGCCTCCGGCTCGGCGGCAACCCCGATATCGGAAGCCGCGGACTGCAGAAGCTCTACCAAGATCTCGGGCTGCACTAATCTGAAAGAGAACTGCTGGCAGCGGCTCTTAATGGTGGCAGGAACCTTGTGGGGCTCGGTGGTGGCGAACATGAAGACCACATAGGGAGGCGGCTCTTCAATAGTCTTCAAGAGCGCGTTGAATGCGCTGGTGGAGAGCATGTGGACTTCGTCGATTATGTAGATCTTGTAGCGACTGGAATTGGGCGGAAAGAGGACCTCGTCCTTGATTTGCCGTACGTTCTCCACCGAAGTATTGGAGGCTCCGTCTATTTCTATCACATCCAGGGAAGAACCGGCGGCGATGGACTTGCAGGAATCGCAGATTCCGCAGGGTTGGGCGGTGGGGCCGTTTTCGCAGTTGAGGGCCTTGGCCAGGATTCGGGCGGTGCTGGTCTTGCCGCAGCCCCGGGGGCCTGAAAAGAGGTAGGCGTGGGCTATCCGCCCTGTTTCGATGGACTTCTCCAGGGTGGCGGCGACGAACTGCTGTCCCGCGAGTTGCTCGAAGGTTTGGGGTCGTTTTCTTGTGGCGGTTACTTCGTAGGACATTATGGTAAAAATAGCACGAGGGCTCCGGAGGGTAAAGCACTCGAAGCGCAGAAAGCCAGGCGCTCTGCGGCACCGCACCTTTCGAGTACCGTTGCTTCCTTCCGGACCTGGCGGGTTTCCCGACGGTTACGAGCACAGTGCCTGGCTTTCTGCGCTCAGAATGCTATGCGGAGAGAGAGGGATTTGAACCCTCGGTACCCTTACGGATACACGCGACTTCCAATCGCGCACCTTCGGCCGCTCGGTCATCTCTCCAAACTAAACAAAAACACCTTTCTCCGTCGCGGAGGCGCCGAAAATCGGTAAGGCGGAGAGAGGGGGATTCGAACCCCCGGAACCAATGAAGGTTCAACGGTTTTCGAGACCGCCCGATTCAGCCGCTCTCGCATCTCTCCAACGAAGAATGAGGCTAAGAGGATTCGAACCTCCGACCTTCAGATCCGCAATCTGAAGCTCTATCCAGCTGAGCTATAGCCTCGTGAAACGGAGAGGGGGGGATTCGAACCCCCGGTACCCTTTAGAGGTACAACTCCTTAGCAGGGAGCCCGATTCGGCCGCTCTCGCACCTCTCCAAAAAAACAGGAACGCTCGTCTTCGGAGCAGGGGGGATTCGAACCCCCGGTACCTCGCGGTACAACGGTTTTCAAGACCGCCTCCTTAAACCCCTCGGACACCGCTCCACGACAAAATAAAATGAATCGGCGAGAATCGACATTACGCGAAAGACCCCCGATTGTCAAGGTCCGACGAAACCGGGGCCCGGCCGGCGCAAAGCAGCTGTTCTCGGGAATAAGGGATACCCATAGGATAACAGGATGTCACAGGACCAACGGGAAAATACCATGATACGGCAAAGCGCATAAATACCATCCATTCTTTTACCTTTTACAATGGAAAAAATCCCGTTAATCCTGTCCTCCCGCTATCCTGTCGCATCACATTCCAACACCGCCTTTAAAGGGGCAATTTCCCGAAAAGAACCTAGCCTATGCGGGCAAACTCCGGAAGCATCGCCATCGCCGCTTTGACCTCGTCTTCGGGATATTCGTAATC
>JAEZSM010000239.1 GCA_023421875.1 Spirochaetota bacterium
CCTCTTCGAAGGGGACGCTGAAATTGACGGCAAGGTCGGTCATATATCCGTTTTTAGCCTTGCATACAAGGCTGTTTTTGTCGTCGCCCACCAGAAAGAGCGACACCGCGTCGCAATCCAGGATTTCCCGGATTTGGCCGAGCAAGGGGCGCAACACTGTCTGAAAATCCATATACGTGGATATGGTTCTGCTGATCAGCTTCAAAAAGGATACGTTCTTTATCTGGAATTTTATCTTGGCTTGGGAGATCAGGTCGTTTAAGGACCTTTCGAGATGGGTGAACAAAAGGAGCGATAGTCGTTTCTGGTCGAAAACATTATTGGCTGGATAGGATAGGTAGAGTTTAGCCACCACCTCGTCCTGGTAAACAATCTCCTTCGCGGATATGACCCGTTGTTCCTGCGAGATCCCAGGACCTTCGAGCGCGCCGAAATGTCGTTTTATACTCGTTTTGCCGTCGGTAAAAAGCAGAATGGAGAGTGTCCAGTCTAGGTCCAGGTTTTTAGGAAGCGTCAGACAGCGCTGGCACAGTGTCTCGATGTTTTGCGTTTCTCTGGTGAGTTCGGAAAAAAACAGCTCTAATGCCAGTTCTTTTTTCTCCTGTTCTTCGCTGCTGATGTCTTTCCGTATGATGACGAATTGGACCAGGCTGTCGCTGTTGTTCCTGACAGGGCAGATCCTCCGCTCTTCGAGATAGAGACTGCCGTCTTTTTTCTTGCCAATGCCTTTTACGATTCCGCCCTCGGGTTCGACTCCCTCGAGGACAAGGGACTTAAGCCAGCGAGCATCGTTTTCGGGCTCGAAATCCTGGGCCTGTACTCCGAGCGCCTCCTCGCTGCTTCTTCCAGTCAAGGCCGTATATGCCGCATTGGTCCATTCGGTGAGGCCCCGGCGGTCGATAATCTGGATTGCCACAGGCGCCGCCTGGAGGGCGGCCACCTGAAGGGCGATGAGGTCTTGATTGATTTTATCCCGTTTTTCCTGACTGTACTGGTTGAGCGCATGCTCGATTGCCATGGGGAGTCGTTGAGGGCTGTCTTTGAGAATGTAGTCGTACACGCCCTCTCGGATCGCATGGATAGCGGCTTCCTCTCCGATCTTCCCCGAGACGAGAATGAAGGGAACATCCAAGCCGGCTTCGCGCACGATGGAAAAGACGGCAAGGCCGTCCAGCCCGGGCAGGGACCAGTCCGAGAGCACGATATCATATGACGCCGAATCGGAAAGCCGCGAAACAAGTTCAACTTTGCTCGATGCCAGATCGAAAGTTCCTGCGGGAAAGTGGAGTTTTAACTGATGCATTAGAAGGCAAGCGTCGTCGGTATTATCCTCAACGATGAGAAACCGAAGTGGGCCGGTTGTTGATCCTAAAGAAGCAGTCTGCACACTTCTACCTCGTCGGGCAAAGGGGAGCTTGATTGAGCAAAAGCCAATACATTCCAAGGTGTTTTATTGCTTCGTTAAAACTCTGGAATTCCACAGGCTTTCGGACAAAACTATTGGCTCCGCTCTTGTAGCTGTTCACTATATCCTCTTCCTGGCTCGATGTGGTGAGTACCACCACCGGAATGTGCTGAGTCTGGGTATTGGCCCTGATCTGGCGCAATACTTCGAAGCCTACTATTTTAGGAAGCTTCAGGTCCAGGAGAATCAGCCTGGGATTGGAGCAGGGGCTTCGGTCGGCGTATGCGCCCTTTCTGAACAGATAATCGAGGGCTTCCTGGCCGTCTCTGACTACATCGATGCAGTTTTGGATGTTGTTGTTCCTGAAGGCGAGAAGGGTAAGTTCCTCGTCGTCGGGGTTGTCTTCGACGAGAAGGATAGCAGAATTTTCCTGTTGTCTGTCTGTCATCGCTGAGCTCCTAGGGAAAAATAAAATCGCGCTCCTGCTCCAGGCTCGGCCTCGGCCCAAACCCGGCCTCCGTGGCGCGCGGCGATTCTTCGGACTATGCTGAGCCCTATGCCCGTCCCGCTGTAGTCTTTGTCTTCGTGAAGTCGCTGAAAGGGGGTAAAGAGTCTGTACGCATTGGCCATATCGAATCCTATACCGTTGTCCTCCACACAGTAGGTTCGCGGCTCCTTGTTGTCTAGGGCATAGACTTTAACGGTGGGTTTTTCCTTTTCAACGCTGTATTTCCAGGCGTTGGAGAGGAGGTTTCTCAGCAATATCTCGACCAGGGCGGGATCACCGTAGGCGGGCAGGGGTGATTGTATGGCTGTTGCCACGTTTTTGTCGGGGTAGAGCTCAGCCATCTCCGAGGCGATCGATCCGGCCAGGGCTGAGAGATCGAAGGCTGTTTTGTTGAGCTGCTGCCGTCCGATTTTCGAGAGACGGAGCAAATTATCGATCAGTGTATTCATCTTGCCGCTGTTGAAGCGGATTCTGTCGATGTAGTGCCGCGAGTTTGCAGAAAGTACGCTGTCCGCCTCCTCGGAGAGAATGCTCGAAAAGCCCTCTATTGCCCGCAGGGGAGCCCGTAGGTCATGGGAGACCGAATAGGAAAAGGCCTTTAGTTCCTCGTTGGTATCCTCCAGCTCCGCGGTTCGCTGGGCTACCCGCTGCTCCAGGCTTTGATTGAGCGCCAGAACTTCCTGCTCCGCTTGTACCCTGGCCGTTTCGTCGTGGATTATGGAGAACAGTGCCTTTTTGCCGCGGAATTCCACGGGGCCGGAGAATACCTCCACGTGCCGAATCTCTCCCGAAGCGGTCCTGTGCCGGAAGTGGAACACGTTGCTCTTCCGGTTTCTTGCCTTTTCCATTTCCTTTTCGATTTCCTGGGGGCTGAGAGTATTGAGATCGGGCACGGTCATGGCGAGAAGTTTGGCTTTTGGCCATCCGTAGAACGTCTCGGCCGCAGGATTCACGTCGATGATCTGGCTTGTCTGGGCATCGACGAGCAGCATGACGGTGTGGTGATTGTTGAAGAGATTCCTGTACCGTTCCTCGGAAGCTTCGAGCATTCGCTGGTTTTCGGCGCGCTCTTCGTTTTCCAGGAAAAGGGCGGCGATCAGGGTGTAGCCGAGGGGGAAAACGATGAGAAAGGTGGGGGCGATTACCGGGAGTGTAGCTGCCCATCGTCTACCGGGGAGCAAAAGCTGGGCCAGGATCGTGAAGATATGTATTAATAGACCTATCAGCCAGAAGCAGGGGAGTCCGCATCTGGCCTTGGGTCTCGATTTGCGGAAAAAGTAGGCCCCCACACCTATGAGGCTGGCTAGTACAATGGTAAGGCTGCCTGCGTATTTGCCTTCGCCGCCGATGATGAAAAACCTGAAAAGAATCGATAGGCTCGCTGCGATCGACGCGACCCAGGGGCCTCCGAAATTGCCGGCTATGCCGTGGATGATGCTTCTGGCATCGTAGATGAGGCCCTCGGAAATCCGCAGGGGAGAGAGCATGGCCAGGATTGCCGAAAGACCGAAGAATAGTCCGTTGGCGATGCGGTAAGGCCAGGGTTTAGTCGTTAGCCCCCGCTGGGCATAATGATGGAATACCGCGACGAACACGACGAGGAAGATGTTTTGAATCAAGGCCACTACGAACATCAGGCCTCCAAAAGCGAAGGCGTTTAACTTTTTGTGATAATATCATAATCATTGAGTGAATCAAGTCTTTCTTCACACATCCGGAGTTTTTACAAAGACCAGCGAGTCCGGAAACAGCGTGAGCGCAGGGCTGAGCCCGAGTTTTGCTGCGAGTCGCTGCAGAGACGCGGGCGGGTAGAAGGAAATATGGGTGATGTCCATCCTGTACCACCAGGCGCCGAAATCTCTTCGATC
>JAEZSM010000004.1 GCA_023421875.1 Spirochaetota bacterium
GGGTTTGCCGGCCGCCGCCTTCATTCCATATAATAGGTGCTCAATGACCATCGAACTGCGGAACATATCCAAACACTTCGGCGCGCTCAAGGCCAACGACTCGATCTCCCTCTCCGTACCGCCCGGAAGCATCCAGGGCATCCTCGGGGAGAACGGGGCCGGCAAGAGCACCCTCATGAAGATTTTTTCCGGCTTTCTACAACCCGATGGGGGGGAAATCCTCTTTGACGGTAAGCCCCTCACCATACACTCCCCGGATGACGCGATCAGGCTGGGCATCGGGATGCTCCACCAGGATCCCCTAGATTTTCCGCCCTTCCGCGTCATCGACGATTTTATACTCGGCAGTCCTGGGGGTCTCGTGCCCGACAGGCGCAAGGCCTTGGCCGACTTTAACGATCTTTCAGCCCGTTTCGGTTTCAGCCTTTCGGCCGAGGCGCGGGTCGCTTCGCTGACCGTGGGGGAGCGGCAACAGCTGGAGATTCTGCGCCTGCTCTGGCTAGGAGCCAAGGTTCTCATTCTGGACGAACCCACCACAGGCATCAGCCAAACCCAGAAGGAAAAACTCTTCGCCACCCTAAAAACCCTGGCGGATCAGGGCATGACCGTGTTTTTCGTCTCCCACAAGCTGGAGGACGTGGAAGCCCTCTGCAGCCGCGCGGCGGTTCTGCGCCAGGGGGTTTTGTCAGGCTCTATGGATAAGCCCTTCGACAAGTCCGCCCTGGTGCGCATGATGTTTGGCAAGGAGGTGGAACTGGCCGCCAAAACCAAGGCCCGGCCTGGCAAAAAGGTGCTCACCGTAAAGACAGGCTCGGTGGACTCGATCCGGCTAAGGATAAAAGACGTCAACCTCCAGGTGAGGGCTGGAGAGGTCATCGGCATCGCGGGCATGGAGGGATCGGGTCAGGATTTGTTTCTGCGGGCCTGTGGTGGCTTGGTCGAGCCCGCCGGCGGCCAGTTCTGTCTGGACGAAGCAGAGACGCCCATGAACGGCAAGACTTACCACGATTATATGCGACAAGGGGTCGCCTACCTTCCGGCTGCCAGGCTGGAAAAGGGTCTTGTGCCCGGCTTGAGCCTGGCCGAGCATTTCAGCCTTTCGGTCAAGCCGAAGGGCGCCTTTATCGACAAAAAGGCTGCAGCCGCCCTGTCCGAGGAGCGAATCGCGGCCTTCAACATCAAGGGCAGGCCGGAAAGTCCCGTAGAATCTTTGTCGGGAGGGAACCAGCAGCGCGCCCTGCTCTCCCTGCTGCCCGAGAAGGCCGCGCTCATTCTCGTGGAGCACCCCACCAGGGGTTTGGATATCGAATCGACCATCTACATCTGGGGGAAGCTGAAGGAACGCTGCGCCGCAGGCACGGCGATCCTTTTCATATCATCCGACCTAGACGAAATCCTGCGGTACAGCGACAAGGTCCTGGTGTTTTTCGCGGGAAAAGTGACGCCGCTCATTGCTTCTGAATCGCTCAACGTACAGAAGTTGGGCGAACTCATAGGCGGGATCGGTTGGGGTGCCTTCGAGGGAAACAGCGATGCGTGACGACAGAAAGACAAGAATCATTTTCGGCGCGGGCTCGGTGCTTGTAGCCCTGGCTCTTACGACAATTATAGTAGCGTCTACAGGCAGCGATCCCATACAGGCCTATAGAAACATAATTCAGGGAGCGACAGGATCGCCCAACGTGGCGGCCAATGTTCTGGTATCCTGGGTGCCCCTTGCCCTGGCCACCGCGGGGCTCCTTTTTACCTTCACCGGCGGCCTGTGGAACATAGGCATCGAGGGGCAGATAACCCTTGGCGCAATTTTCTGCACTCAGGCAATGCGCAGCCTACAAAACACAGCCATGAGCCCGGGCGCCATCATTGCCTTCGCGGTGGCCGCGGGCATGCTGGGAGGCATGCTCTGGGCCCTTTTTGCGGGAGCCCTGAAAACCTTCGGGGGGGTCAACGAAATATTCGGCGGTCTCGGGCTCAACTTCGTGGCCACGGCGCTCAACCTCTGGCTTATCTTCGGCCCCTGGAAGCGCCCTGGGGTAGCATCCATGTCAGGCACTCTTCCCTTCGAGCCCGAGCTCTGGATGCCCACCCTCTCGGCCCAGTCGAGGTTGGCCCCGGTGCCTCTTATACTGGCTGTCCTGGCTCTCGTGACGGCACTTGTCCTTTTACGGGGAAGCCATTTCGGTCTACGCCTAAAGGCTGTGGGGAAAAACCCTAAGGCGGCATACCTCCTGGGAATACCCACCTGGCAGCACATGCTTCTTTCGTTCGCCCTCTGCGGCGCCTTCGCAGGCCTAGCCGGAGCCGTGCAGGTAAGCGCGGTTTACCACCGCCTTATACCATCGATTTCTTCAGGCTACGGCTACACCGGCCTCATGGTTGCCATGCTGGTCAATTTCAGCCCCCTCTTCGCCGGCCCCGTAGCGCTTTTCTTTGCCGCACTCAGCGTTGGTTCTATTCAACTGCCCATAGTGCTCAAGCTCGATTCTTCCCTTGCGGGAGTCATTCAGGGCTTCTTGGTCCTGTTCGTCCTCATGGGCAACGGACTGCGCCTCAAGCTTTTAGGCAGAAAGCGAGGCGAGCCATGACCAGCGACGCCCTCCTCTTTGGCCTTTCAGGCGTCCTTAGTTCCTCGGCGCCCATCCTTTTCGGTGTCCTCGGCGAAACCATCAGCGAGCGGGCAGGTGTATCCAACCTGGCCATGAACGGCATGATCCTGCTCTCAGCCATGGGCGGCTTTGCCGCCTCCCTGGCCACGGGCAGCCTGGCTGCGGGTTTTCTGGCGGGAGCGGCTATTGGCGCGGCGGTCGCTCTGGTAGTCGCCTTCGCCAGCATTACCCTCAAGCAGTCCCAGGTGGCGGTGGGCTATGTACTGGCAATGCTCTGCCGCGACCTGGCCTATTTCCTGGGCAACCCCATCATGGGCATGCCGGGTCCCCGGCTCAATCTGAGCCCTATCCCTGGATTAAGTTCTATTCCCGTGCTCGGCACCCTTCTCTTCCGCCACGATATTGTCACCTATTCCAGCTTTCTCCTTATTTTTCTCTCCTGGTTCTACATGGAGCGCACCAAGCCCGGCATGATGCTCAAAGGCCTAGGCGAAAACCCCAGGGCAGCCTACGTGCGGGGAGCGAACGTAAACCGACTCCGCTATCTGTACACTGTCGCGGGCGGGGCCATCGCAGGCCTTGCCGGTCCCATCTATTCGCTGTCGGTAAAGGCGGGATGGAAGGGCACTATTTCGGGATTGGACGGGATTGGCTGGATTGTCCTTTCGATAACCATTTTCGGCGGCTGGCGGCCTTTCAGGGCGGCTATTGGCGCTTATTTCTTTTCGCTTCTGCAGTGGATGGGTCTGGTGCTCCAGCCCCTCATGCCCAACGTTCCTTCCCAGGTCCTCCAGGTGGCGCCCTTCCCCCTCATGATTCTCACCCTTCTCTTAGTCAACATCGGCAACGCAGAGTGGGTGGAGCGCAGTCTCTCCCATCTGCCTGAGTCGCTGCGCAGGGACATAGCCAAGGTGCTGACCGCCCTCAACGCCACCCCGCCGGCGGCCTTAGGTCAGCCCTTCGACAAGGACGAGTAGGGGTTTATCTCAGCCGAAGAGCGCTCCCCAGGCGAAGGCATAGGCCAACCCCCCGGCCAGAAATGCCAGGCTAAAACGCCAATTCCAGCGCAGGGCGATGTCCACAGCCTTAACCCCGATAAGCCTGGACATGATCATGATCATCCCCGCGAAGGGGGTGATCATATAGGCCGCGGCGCCGCCCACCGAGAGTCCGAGGGCAATCGTGATGGGCGGGATTGGAAGGCTGACATAGGAAAGAACCTTGCCGAAAAGGACAATCGTAATGAAGGGATGGAGGCCGACCAGGGAGGCGGCGGCTATAATGCCGGCGATCAGGATTACCGAAGCAGGCCCCAGAAAGTCGGCAGCAGTCTTTAAAAAGGAAGCCGCCGCCTCCAAATACCCCGAAGCTTCAAGCGCTGTGGAAAAAATCCCCATGGCTACAAAAAAGGGCGCAATGTCCCCCACCTTGAGCAGCCCCTCCCGCCAGTGAGCCTTAAGCGCGGTCTTCATACCCGGCCGTTTAGCCTGGCTAAGGATCCACGCCAGGGCGAGGAGCAGGCCAGCGAGGACAGTCCGTCCCGAGGAAACGCCGATTTTGAGCCTCTCCAAGAGGGCAACAAGCGTGATGAATAAAACCACGATGCCCAGCACATGGACTTCCCGGCCTAGCCTGGATCTGTCGCCACGGTCTTCGGCCTTATGCTGGAGGGAATTTTTCCCTCGGGACCCAATAAATTCCGCCAGCGAGGAAGCACCCATGCCCAGGAAAGCCAATAGAAATCCGGGAACGAATACCTGGGACCAGGAAAGGCCGGTGGCCTGGGCTACCAAGGAGAGGTTTACCGCCCCCGGCGACCAGAGAACCGAGAG
>JAEZSM010000045.1 GCA_023421875.1 Spirochaetota bacterium
GAAGCTTCCATTTTCTTGGCGAATTCGGGATCCTTGTTAACCTTTTCAAAGGCATCGGCCAGAACCTTCTTGACTCCTTCAGGGGTTCCGGGGGGAACCGCCGCGCCGCGGAAGGCGCCTTCGACCAGGTCATAGCCGAGCTCGCGGAAGGTGGGTACATCGGGCAGTGAAGATACACGCTTGTCAGCCGCCACAGCCAGAAGACGTACTTCGCCCTCATATGCGTTGCCCATGGTGGTATAGGTCATGAGGGCGTTTACATGGTTGCCCAGAAGCGCGGGGATCGCGTCGCCGGAGCCGGTGAAGGGGATGTAGGTAGTCTTTATTCCCGCCAGCTTGTCGAATATTTTCTGGGCGATTTCATTGGCCGAGGCAGAGGCCGAGCCGCCTACGAGCGCTGCGCCGGGGTTGGCCTTGGCGTATTTAACAAAGTCATCAACAGTCTGGAACTGGCTCTTGGCGTTGACCGCGAGCACGCAGGGGGTGGACATGAAGGTGTAGACAGGCACGATTTCCTTGGTCTTGTACCCTGAGTTAGGAGTTGTGAGGGGCTGAAGAATGATGTGGGGAAGGTTGTGCCCCGTGAAGGTATAGCCGTCCGGCTTCTGCTTTAGAAGGTCGGCCCAACCCACGGCGCCGCCACCGCCGATCTTGTAATTGATGATCACTTTCTGGCCGAGCACTTTTTCCAACAGGGGCTGCTGCGCCCTGGCGAAAATGTCGGACTCGCCGCCTGGATTGAAGGCGATCACATAGCTAAGGGGTTTGTTGGGGAACTGGGCAAAGGCCATTGTGCCCACCACGAGCACGAGGAAAAGGGCGATAACCCCTTTTTTCAAAGACTTCATCTATTTGCCTCCTGCGATATTGTTGCTAGGCCTCCACGGGCCGCATTAAAACCAGCTTTAAGTATTTGGCTCATTTTTACTTTCTGTAAAGGGAAAAAACTCCCCCGTTTTCTATTAGAGCCAAAATATCGTCGGATAGGGGGACGAAGGCATGGACCGCGCTACCCGACTTCAGCGTCCCGGCAGCCAGATCGACTTCGATCTGGTGCCCTTCGGAAAGCCTGAAAGAGTCCAGGTCCGGGGCCATGATCACCGGTACGCCCAGATTGATGCAGTTCCGGTAGAATATCCGGGCGAAGGATTTGGCGAAGATCGCTGCCACACCGGCGTTCTTGAGGGTGATAACTGCATGTTCCCTGCTCGAGCCGCAACCGAAGTTGGATCCGGCCACGATAAACCCGCCCTTTTCGAAGCGTTTGGGAAAATTCGGGTCCGCTCCTTCCATGGCGTGCTTGCCTATATCCTGGTGCTCGGTGAGCTCGAGGAAGCGCCCGGGATAGATCTGGTCGGTGTCTATATTGTTGCCGAAGGTATATACCTTCCCTTTTAATGCTTTCATCCTAATTCTCCCTAAAGGCTCGCCGGGTCGGTGATAGTGCCCGAAACAGCCGAGGCGGCGGCGGTGGCCGGCGACACGACGTACAGCTTGGATTCCGTGCTCCCCATCCGGCCCGGAAAGTTACGCGAAGAGGTGGTAAGCCCCACTTCCCCCGCGGCCAGGATGCCCTCGTGGGCTCCCAGGCAGGGACCGCAGCCGGGTGTCGAAAAGGCAGCTCCCGCCTCCATGAGCGTTTGAACATGGCCGGCGGTCATGGCTTCCTGCATCACCCTGTCCGAGGCGGGAATGATGACGAGCCTGGTGCCCTTGGCCACCTTCCTGCCCTTGAGAATACTCGCCGCAGTCGCCAGGTCGTTGAGTCTTCCGCCGGTGCAGGTACCGATGAAGATCTGGTCCACATGGACGCCCTCTTGGCTCTTCACCAGGGCGAAGTTGTCCACGCTGCCGGGAGTGGCTGCGCTGGGCTTGATTGTGGAGACGTCATAACGATGGACCGACGAGTAGGCATAATCGGGGTCGGTGCTCACCTCCCTGGCCGCCTTCTTTACCCCCATCCTGGCCAGGTACTCCCAGGTCTTGTCGTCCGGCTGGATATAGGCGGTCTTGGCGCCCATCTCGACGGACATGTTGCAGAGCACGAGCCGCTCCTCCACGGGCATGGCCGCCACGGCGGGACCGGAGAATTCAACGCACTTGTAGATAGCCGCGTCCTGCTTAAGATCGCCGATAATATGGAGGATAATATCCTTGGCCATTACGCCAGGCCCGAGCGGGCCTCCTTCGAGGACAATTTTCATAACCTCGGGCACCCTGAACCAGAGTGATCCATTGAGCAGGATGAGCGCCATGTCCGTGGCGCCTACACCGGTGCCGAAGACACCCAGGGCGCCCAGGGTCGTGGTGTGGGAATCGGTTTCCACGACGATTGCTCCGGGGGCTACCAGTCCGTCTTCGATGAGGACCTGGTGACAGACACCCCGGCCTACGTCAAAGAGCTTGTCGATGCCCTGGGCCGCGCAGAATTCCCGCATGGCCCTATGGTTGTCCGCGGCCTTTATCGTGGGGGCGGGGGCATAGTGATCGAAGACGAAGGTAGTGGCTTCGGGCTTCTTAACCTTCGTTCCGCCGAGCTGATAGAACGAGGTGACTACCTGGAGGTAGAGATCGTTCACTTCCGCGACATCGACACCGGCGGTGACGATCTCGCCGGTGGATACGCTTTTTTTTCCGGCCGCCTGGGCCAGAATTTTTTCGATGGCGTGCATGCAAGATACTCAGCAATAAACATGCCAAATAATTCAATGACCCATGGTCGATCACCCGGCCTCTGATGTTGTTGTGCGATAGAGAGATGGAAATTTGTCCCTCGGCCATGACAAAAAAGCGGGCACCGGGGAGTATGGATGTTGCGTTGCGATTGTTGCTATGTTGCGCAACTAACGCAACAAAGGGTCGGCGGATATTCCCATTTTTTTCATTCGCCGCCACAGGGTCGTGCGATGTATACCCAGACGCCTTGCCACATTCTCGAGGGTTCTTTCTTCATCGATTATTTTTTCGAGCTCCAAACGATTCGAGGCGAGGGCGTTGTCCTTTGCCCCAGTATCTCGGACCTTATTCGTCTGATGGATCTTTAGCCCAGAGTCCAGCAGCGCCAGGGCGAACCCGGCATCGATCTGCTCGGTATCGCAGATCGCCGCGATGCGGTCGCAAAAATTCTTGAGCTCCCGGACATTCCCCGGCCAAGGATAGCCATGGAGCAGCTCGGTGCAACCCGGTCCTAGGCGGGGAGTCTTTCCGCAAAAATCGGACTGCTCCAGCATATGATTGATCAGGGGCAGAATATCTCCCTTTCTCTCCCGCAAGGGCGGAATGAATAGGTTGAGAACGTTTAGACGCCAGAAAAGATCGTTCCTGAAGGCGCCGGAAGAAACCAAAGAAGGCATGTCCCGGTTCGATGCCGCTATGATTCGCACGTCCACGGGGATGATCTTGTCGTCTCCTAGGCGCATCACCTCGTGCTCCTGGAGCACTCGAAGCAGGCGGGATTGCAGGGACAGGGGCATTTCGGAAATTTCATCCAGGAACACCGTACCCCCGTGGGCTATTTCGAAAAGGCCGGGCTTTCCCTTTTTGCGCGCCCCGGTAAAAGCCCCGTCCACGTAGCCGAAAAGCTCGCTCTCGAATAGCGTCTCGGGAATGGCTGCGCAGTTCATGGCAACAAAAGCCCCCGATCTGCGCTCCGATGCGTTGTGGATGCTCTGGGCGAACATCTCTTTTCCCACCCCCGACTCCCCGCGAATCATGATTGAAGCGTTGGTCCTGGCGTAGCGCATGGCCAGGTCGATAGTCCGCTGGCTCGAGGGATCCTCGGCGACGATATCCCCGAAATCGAATTTTGCCACATAACCCTTGAAGTAGATTTCCCGCCGTATATCCTCTTCCAGCTTCTGGATGCTTCCGATGTCCTGGAGCGTGATCACCGATGATGCGACAGAGCCTTCCACGGTTACGGGAATTGCGTCCACCATAACCCTTTTGGCGCCGATCTCGGTAAGTCTACGCTTGTCCTTTCCCAAGCCTGAGCCCGAACCTACAGGCTGGATCATATCGGCGAGAAAAGAAGGCAGCTTCGCGCCATAGCCCCAGGCCTGATCTTCCGAAGAGTGTTTCAGCAGCTCCTTTGCCTTACCGTTCATCTGAAAAATGTGCCCCTCGCCGTCGGTGGCGATTATCCCTTCCCGGATATTCTCCATGATAATTCTGAGCTCTTCCGCTCGACGGCTTTTTAACCTTCTCGCAGCCACTATTTTTGATGCTTCCTCAAGGGCGTAGCGAATTGAGGTTTCCCCAGATTCTATAAGCACCGAAGGAATGTCGTAGGCCGCAGCGAACTTTGAGGTTATGACCCCGCCTAACAACACATCCATTCCATCATGCATAGCTTCGCGGATTGCCTTGTCCTGATCGGTGTCGATGCTTAGTTCGTAAAGACGAAGATCCAGGCTTAAGAATGGAAGAAAGTCCTTCAACTGCTGGGTCATATTGGAAAATGTCATAACCCCGATTCGGAATTCTTCCTTTTTAATAAGAGCTCGAGCCTTTTCGAGGGCGAGGGCGAGGTCCTTGGCCGTTACCTGAAGTTCAACGATCGGAGTAGAGATGCCGGCGCTGCGCATAACCAGGACGGTGCCGCCTCTGCTCACAATCACGTCCGCCTCATCCTCCCAACGCCGGGCAATGGGGACAGCAGCCTCCAAAAGGCCGCGCTCGACGACTATTTTTTCCTTGAACTCTTTGGCGACCCGACTGAAGGTTTCGGCTATTCCGTCATCCGGAGTGATGCAGACAATCATTGAGCAATTATGCAAACAGAAACGG
>JAEZSM010000102.1 GCA_023421875.1 Spirochaetota bacterium
GATAGGTTCTGTCAAGGACAAACGTCTGGCTCTCGACGACGCTCGAAAAGCCGTGGATATAGGCAAGCTCGAGCCGGGCCTTATACCTGCCCTCGGGCAGCGCCGCGCCTTCGGCGTTTTTACCCTCGAAGGTATAGCGCTCCGCCGGTACATCGCCGCTCTGGCCGATAAAGGCCAAGGCCTCCCCGCCTGCCCCGTCTGTGGTATGGATGGAAAATTTCCAGTCCACCAGCCCATCCAGGGTTTCGATCTGAGGAGAGACGACAAGGGATTCGGCAATGCCGTCAGCATTGGGGCTAAAGGCTTCCCTGTCCAGTTTGAGACTGGAAGCGGGCTTCCTGGTGTCGACCGTGACGGGTGCGGAACTCACGGCAAAACTGTTGCCCGCCCTGTCCATGGAGAATACATACACCTCGTAGGCGCCATCCTCCACCACTCGTCCCTGATCGTCCTTTCCGTTCCATTCCAGCGATTCAGGGAGTTTTTGGGAGTAGCGACGAACGACCTTTTCATTCTTGTGGGAGTCCCTGATGATCAGATTCCAGGTATCCTCCTCCGAGGACTCGAAGGCGAAGATGAAGCCGTCCCTTGAGCCGTCTCCGTCGGGGCTGAAAATAGTAATTGCATCGGCGAGCCTGATGGACGCCGCCGGGGCTGTCCTGTCCATATAGAATGGCGCGCTGAATTTCGTATCGCCATAACCGTTTCTGTACTCGAAACTGACCAGGGCTTCATACTGTCCGTCGGCAAAAGCCTGGCCCCCCTCGGAAAAACCAGTGAAGGTATAGGATGTCTCGGGAGGAGTGTCAGCCCCACCCCAAACGCGCCAGACCTTGGTTTTTTCAGGATTGTGCACCGCAACTTCCCAACTGGAGAGATTTTCGAAGGACTCGAAGCTGGGCATGATCAAAAGACTGTCACTAATACCGTCGCCGTTCGGGCTCATTACCACCCCGTCGGCGGCTATCGAGACAGCGGGCCTTCTGGTGTCCACGAAAATGTTCTTTACGTCGCTCTGGGCGAGGTTTCCCGCTTCGTCTCGGGTTGAGAGCCTGAGGCTGTAGTACCCGTCTGGAACACGGCTGCCGTCGTTGGCCGTACCGTCCCATTCAAAGTCAGCCGGGGCGCTCCTGTCCGCGTATTCTCTGGAGCGGACAAGATTGCCCATGCCGTCGAAGAGCTCAATTTTCCAGCCGCTTTCCACCGAACCTGTGTTCCTGAATGCGATGCTGTCTTTCTTCCTGTCGCCGTCCGGGCTCAGGATCATGGTGGGCTCGAGGGAGCGGGCGCTGGCCAGTGGCTTTGTGCTGTCAACAACAACAGTCAGACAGCTCAGGTAGTCCAGGTTCTGGTTACCGTTGTCATCCCAGGCGCGGAGGCTCAGGGTGTAGGAACCGTCGGGAACCTTGACTCCCGAATCATCCTTGCCATCCCAGCTGAGCGTGGAGGGAACGCTTACGCTCTTACGCGTATAGCCAAAGGCCGAACCCAGAGAATCGAAACCGCGGATAGATTCCACCCTGTCGTTGGATTCGCCGATGGTGCGCACGATCTTTCCTGCCGACTGGTCTTCGACGGTCAGTCTCCAGCCGCTTATGTACCGTTCGTCGCTTATGGAAATCGGTATGTCCAGGTTGTCCTTAATACCATCGCCATCCGGGGAGATATGGATCGTGCCGCGGTAGGGCGCCGGCAGCTCCGCCTTGATGACCGGGGCAGACCTGTCCCGAAGTCCGAAGCTCAGGGAAGCTCCGGCGCTGAGCGCATACAGGGAATCGTAGAGCGGCGCTATCGCCGTGCCTATGCCGATACTCGCGTCCCTATTGGTTTTGCCGCCTAATTTAAATCCCTTGTCCAAGCTGATGGTGCCAAAAACTCCCAGGCTGGGCAGGTAACTTCTGCCCGTCCCGTTGAGAATATCCCTCAAACCTGCCGACCAGCCCAGCCTCAGAGTAACCATTTCCCTGAAAGCCAAGCCGACGGAGATATCCAGACCAAGGTCCTGGAAGGAGGGGCTCCACACATCGATACCCGCATCCAGGTTCCAGTAGTAGTTCTGCAGCAAATTGCTCCGGGCGCCCAGTCCTAGGGTAAAGGCTGAAGGATAGGAACTCGCAGCGCCGCCGAACATGCCGGTAGCGGCAGGTGTGGCATAGCCCTTGCCCATATCGAGGATCGAAAGACCGAAGCGGGTATCCTTAAAGACACCCAGATCGCCGGCCAGCCATGTGGCGCCCAGGTCCAGGGAAAGCCCCCAACCGAAGCCCCCCTGGCCGCCCATAGTAAGGTCCACCGCTGTTCCCAGGTAAAGCGAAGGTAGAAGATCCTTGGCGAAAAAGCCCGTCAGGCCGCCGAAGCTGCCTAAAGGCATGCTTGTCATGCCAGCGGCGGAAGAAAAGAAGCGGGCCGCCCCTCCCCAGACCCCATAAGGGGCCGGAAGAGAGAAGCCGAGGGATGCCGCAGAGCCCCAGCCCTGCCCGGCCGTACCAAAATCCGTAATGCCCGTATAGGCTGCCTCGAATTGAATAAGCTGATTGTCAGCGATGACCGAAGGGTTCGAGAGCGCAGCCCAGGGATTTGAAGGGCCAGTAACCGTTGGCGTATAGGCCAAGCCCCAGGGAGAATAGATGGAGGGCAGAAAGAAGCCGCCCTTGGGAGGGTTATAGGCTGAAAGAGGGATAAGGCAGAGCAACGCCATTATCACAACTGCGATTCGAAGCTTCTTTAAAAAGGACATGGGTCTTCTCCCTGTGGCGACTTTAGGCTACATACATAGGTATCACGCAATCCGGGAAACGACAGGACTTCAGGCTCCTTCGTCTGCGCCGGATAATGACGGAATCCCTTTTTAGTGTATCGACAGGAAGCGAGGGGAAATTTACCGTTCTTAGCCTATTTGCAGCCCTATTGATAGATTATCAGACCAGGCCGCGGCTCAAGTGCCATGACCTCCGCCGGACTCAGCAAGGGGTTGTCCCAGCC
>JAEZSM010000120.1 GCA_023421875.1 Spirochaetota bacterium
CCTATACGGTGATCGTCGATGAGAGTGTCCGGAAGGTCAGACCCTACCTGGCCGGCTTTGTCGCCCGGGGACCGGCGATCAGCGATGCCATGCTCAAGGATTTTATCCAGACCCAGGAAAAGCTCACCTGGAATTACGGCCGCAAGCGCCGCAGCGTATCCATCGGACTTTACAGGCCTTCGATCATCGCTTGGCCAGTGCATTTCCGGGGCGCCGATCCCGACAGGGAAGCCTTTGTTCCCTTGCAGGAGACAAGGACTATGACCCTGCGGCAGATTCTGGCCGAGCATCCTAAAGGAAGGGAGTACAGCTTTATTCTGCAGGACGAGGCAGTACATCCCCTGCTGCTGGACGACAAGGACAGGGTCCTTTCCTATCCGCCAATCATAAACTCCGCCGATCTGGGCGCTGTCTTGGTGGGGGATCGGGATTTATTCATCGAAGTCACGGGCACCGAGTATCCTTCGGTCAGCCTTACCGCCTCCATCCTGGCCTGCGACCTGGCGGACATGGGCTTCAGCATCGAAAATGTTGAGGTCCAGTACCCCTACGACACACCCTTCGGCCGTAGCGTTATTTTCCCCTGTTATTTTCAGCCCGAGATGAGCGCCGGCATCGATGAGGCCAAAAAGCTCCTGGGACTGTCCATGAGCGCAGAAGAAGCCAGTCAGGCGGCGCAGCGCATGGGTTCCCGGGCGAGAATCGAGGGCGACCGGATTGTTATCAAGCCAGCAGAATACCGGAACGATTTTCTTCATCCGGTGGATCTTATCGAAGATATTCTCATGGGCATGGGGATGGACAAGTTCCCGCCCGAGAAGCCCCGGGATTTCACGATAGGAAGGCTTTCGCCCATCGAGGAACTCTCCCGCAAAGCCAAGCTCAGCTTCGTGGGCATGGGCTATCAGGAGATGATCTATAACTATCTGGGCGGGCGCAGAGACTATATCGATAAGATGGGCATCGATCAGGGCTCGGTAGTCAAGATCAGCAATCCCATGAGTGAAAGTTTTGAATATCTACGCAATTCCCCGCTGCCCGGACTGCTGGGCACCGAATCGGTGTCGTCAAAGGCGCCCTATCCCCACAGAACTTTCGAAATCGGCAAGATAGCCCTCTTTGACAATGACGAGAACTACGGCATCGCGACACGTCAGTATGCGGGTTTTTTAAACAGCCACGCTCAAGCTGATTACAATGAAACTGCATCTCATGTGGCCACGCTCCTGTATTATCTCGGCAAGGAATATACTGTTCGCGAGGCCCAGGACTGCCGCTTCATCCCCGGCCGCCAGGCTGAAATTCTCTTGGCCGAGAAAAAAGTCGGCATTTTCGGCGAGATACATCCCGGCGTCCTCGAGGCTTTCGGCATAACCATGCCCTGCGCCGGCGGCGAAATCGATCTGGATCTTCTTCTGAATTGAAGCTGCTGCCCTTCTTCCGGGCGTATTCCCGGAAGAAGGACAGACATGGATGTTTTCGCCTACGAGCCCCTCGGTTTCGAGGGCTGCCTGGTAAAAATCGAAGTAGATATCCGCAGGGGCATCCCTGCGGTGGATATCGTCGGTCTGGCCGCTGCCTCGGTCAGGGAGTCCAGGGAGCGGGTCAGGGCTGCCATAAGGAATTCGGGCTTCAGCTTTCCCCAGGATAGAGTTCTCATCAACCTTTCACCTGCTGACCTTCCCAAGGAAGGCTCCCTCTACGACCTGCCTATCGCGCTACGAATACTTTCGGCCTGCGGCGCTCTGCCCGAGTGCGGGAAGCCCGTCCTCGTCGTGGGCGAGCTTACGCTTGACGGCCACGTAGTGCCTATACGAGGCAGCCTTCCAGCACTGCTCAAGGCCAATTCCTGCGGCATCAAAGACTACCTAGTTCCCTTGGGCAACGTAGCTGAGGCGGGGAGGCAAAAGTCGGGCAGGCTCTATGGAATCACCCATATTTCGGAGCTTCCTTCCATATTATTGGCGCTACGCGAGGGGAAAAGCCTCAATATTCCAAGAAGGGATGCTGCAGCCCTAGACCAGAGGCCAGCCGCAGGGCGAGGGGCCGCAGGCGGGTTTGGTCCCGCCGCGGCAGGTCCAGGTTTGAATTTTTCGGATTACTTCGGCAACAGTGCCGTGGTTCGAGCCTTAGTTGTCGCTGCCGCGGGCAGGCATAACGTGCTGTTGTGCGGACCTCCCGGTTCGGGCAAGACCATGGCTGCCCTGCGTTTTCCTTCCCTGCTTCCCGATCTCGGGGAAATCCACGCCCAGGAAGTGGCCGCGCTCTGGTCGCTGCGGGGAAAGGTGTATGGGGATTCAGCGTCGGGCTCGCGGCCGCCTTTTTGCGCGCCCCATCATTCTGCGTCACTGGAAGGGCTGGTGGGGGGAGGGCGTCCGCCTAGGCCTGGAGAAATCAGCCTTGCCCATCGGGGCCTGCTCTTCCTGGACGAGACTCCAGAGTTTGGCAGAGACGTGCTCCAATCCCTGAGGGAGCCGCTTGAACAGGGATTTATCAGCGTTGTGCGGGCAAGCATGATCCTTCGCTATCCAGCAGATTTTCAGCTTATCATGGCCGCAAATTCCTGCCCCTGCGGCAATTTGGGCAATCCGGCCAAAACCTGCCTCTGCTCGCCTCTGGAGATCCAGCGCTATTGGAAACGCCTGGGTGGCCCCTTGTTGGATAGGATAGATATTCGCATCCCGCTTAGCATACCAGACAGCAATGCGGTGTTGGACAAGCCTGCCTGGTCCCAGGATCAGCTTCGCGCAATGGTGAATGCCGCCGTTGCCGTCCAAGAAAAGCGGAGCTCGCCTTGGGACGGCGTATATAACAGCCGGCTCAGCCCCGATCGCATTCAGCAATTCTGTGCGCTCACGCCCCGGCTCCAGGCCGAGTTTAGGGCTAAAGCCCAGGAACTGGGCTTTTCCATGCGTGCTTGTCATTCGGTGCTAAAGCTGGCTAGGACTATTGCTGATCTTGGAGGCTCGGCCGCCATTGATCAAGACTCCCTCGAAGAAGCCATGGGATACAGAGAGTTTGGCGATGGAGCGAATTACTGGCCATTCTAGGCATTTCACGGCAAGGACGTTTTGGGTGAGTTAACCGCAGGTTTTACCTTTTAAAATATGCCTTTCGTAGTCGTGCTTCCATTATGCCTTTAAATATGTGATTTTTCGAAAGGTCGAAGCGCATAACCCAGTTGACAATGCTTTTAAATCCGGCTATTTTCCTCCTCGCGCCTTTTCAAGAAGGGGTTCACGGATAGTTACTGGAAGGCTTCCGAGCGGTAAAAATGCTTCGAATTCTTCAAAATTCTACCGTTTTGATCAAAACGATCTTGACAGAACCAAGGCGACTTTGGTACCTTCATTGAGCGCTCTGAAAAAGGGGGACCTTTAGAAGGGCGAGGGATCTTCAACAGTAAATAGGGAAGGGATAGAAAGAGGTAAGGGGATCTCGCATCGTGAATACACGATGCGTAACGGATTTCACTAAGCCGTGAAATCCGTGTTACCAAGCAAGAA
>JAEZSM010000160.1 GCA_023421875.1 Spirochaetota bacterium
GGGGGACCGGCTTGGGCTGCGTCCTGCTCACCGGCCACTACGACGTGGTACAGACCTCGATGTACGGCTCCCTGGAACCCTGGGCCTTCGACCCTGAGGGTTTGAGGAAAAAGATACTGGAAATTTCGGCAGCGCCCGGCTTCGAAGCGGGACAGCTTAAGGGTTTGCGCAAAGACCTGGCTTCGGGAGCATTTCTGCCCGGCCGGGGCGTCCTGGACATGAAGAGCGGCCTGGCTGCGGGCATCTCGGTCTTGGCCGAATTCTCCCGTGGGAAACGCCGAGGAAATCTGCTCTTTTTAGCCGTGGCGGACGAAGAGGGTTCGTCCCGGGGCATGAAGGCCGCGGCGTCCCGGTTGCCGGGGTTTTTGGAGTCCAGGGGTTTGATTCCGAGGCTTGCGGTGAACCTGGACGCCGCGGTGGACCAAGGCGATGGTGAACAAGGCCGGGCGGTATTCACCGGTTCCGTGGGCAAGGCGCTGCCCTTTGCCTATTTTATCGGGCGCTGCACCCACGCGGGAGCCCCCTTCGACGGAATCAATCCCTCGCTTTTAGCTTCGGAGTTCGCCCGGGAAATCGAAAGCAACCCCGCCGCCCTGCCGGAGAAACGGCAGCCGGCTGAAGTCAAGCCCGGCGAAGCCCCCTCGCCTCCCACGATTCTGTACTTCAGGGAAACACGGGAAAACTACGACGTAACTACGCCCCAGGCTTTTTTCTGCGCCCTCAACGTGCTGAGCCACAGCTTAGGCCCTGAGGCCATTATCGAATCGTTAGGCGCCCTGGCCCGCAGCGCCATGGACCGGGCAATCGAACTCCTTCGCCAGCGGGCTTCGAGCTTCGCAGGGCGCGTTCCGGGGCGGTTTTCCATACCCGATGCAAAGCCGACACTCCTGGGGTTTGAAGAATTCGCCCGCAGCGCGGAGCTTGCCAACCCAGGAATCCTGGACAGAGCCAGAAGCCTGGCCGCAGCCCAGCATCCAGACGATAGAGTCCAGCAGAGCCTTGCGGTTCTGCAAACCCTGCTTCCCTTTACGGGAGTCGAAGGTCCGGCGGCGGTTCTGGGCTTCGCCCCGCCCTACTATCCCCGCTCGGAATTCGATCAAAAAAAACATGCCAATTGTATGACTACGCTTGGCAGAATCATCGATGAGTATTCAAAGGAAATTGGGAAAAGCATACGGCTGCGGCAATACTTTCCAGGCATCTCTGATATGAGTTTTCTATCGTTTTTAGACAGCCCTGCCCAGCGCGAATATGTTCGGACCATGAGCGCAGTTCCCGATACCGCCGACGCCGATGCAGGCAAACCCCCTATCGCCTGCCCCGTGATAAATCTCGGTCCCTGGGGAAGGGAGTATCACCAGCTGGGCGAGCGGGTTCACAGGGAATACAGCTTCGCGCAAATGCCCGCATTGCTCGTTCGTATTGTCGCCGCAGCCTTAGCCGAGGAGGAATAGCGCCATGGCAGTCCAGAGTAAGCTGTGGCTTGTAAGCAACGGATTCAACAAAAATTCTTCATCGTTAAAAAGGAAGCTATGAACCCAAAGATTAAGACAGTAATTTTTGACTGTGGCCAGGTAATTACCCACGCGCAGAACAAGGATATAGCCAGGACGATGGCCGATCTCTTAAGCATTCCATGGGAGGAATTTCCCAAAGCCTATGTGTCAGTGCGGGGCGAGTACGACAGGGGCAGCCTGGATGCCCCTACGTACTGGGGCATGGTGGCCGCCCCTTTCGGCAGAAAAGTCGAGCCGGAATTGGCCGCCAGGCTGGCGGTTCTGGACATGGACAGCTGGTTTTCCATCAACATCGAGGTGGTGGATATCATCATCAGGCTGAAACAAGAAGGATACCGCCTTCTTATGCTCTCCAACATGAATTGGGAGGGCAAGGCGCGAATGTTCGGCTCGGCCCGGGTGGCCCAGGAAAGGGACTGGATCGCGGCCTTCGACGAGATTCTGCTGTCCTGTGACCTGGGGCTGGTGAAGCCGGAGCCTGAAATTTATTCGGTGTGTCTCGAAAGAGCCCGGGCCGAGCCGGAGTGCTGTCTGTTCATAGACGACATGCCGGCCAATATTTCCGCGGCCCAGGCGGCGGGCATGCGGACTATCCTTTTCAAAGAGGGCATGTCCCTCGGGACTATGCTCGAAGAAAGCTATGGATTATTCTGAACCGAAAAGAGAACATACCTACAAGACAACTACCGGGAGGAAGCAATGACCTACGTTCTCTCTTTGGGCGGCTCGATAGTAGCGCCGCCCGAAGGTCCGGACACCGAATTCATGTTCCGGTTCAGGGCCAGCCTCGAAACCTGGCTTGCGACTGACTCGTCCCGGCGCGTAATTCTCGTCATAGGAGGTGGCGGCCCCGCCAGGGCATACCAAAACGCCCTGCGTGAATTCTGGCGCTTGCGGGGCGAAGCGCTCTCGAGCGACCCAAACCGGGACGCAGCCCTGGACTGGCTCGGGATTGCGGCAACCAAGATCAACGCCCAGTTCGTCAAAGCCGCCATGGCTGAGCTTTGCTCCGACGAAGTAGTGACCGACCCCTCGGGACCCATCGTTTTTTCTGGCAGGGTCCTCGTAGCCTCGGGCTGGAAGCCGGGTTTTTCCAGCGACTACGATGCGGTCCTCCTGGCCGAGCGCTTCAACGCGACCACCCTGCTCAACCTCTCCAACATAGCCAAGGTCTACACCGCCGATCCCAAGCTCGATCCCTCCGCCCGGCCCATCGACGAAATATCCTGGGAGGAGTTCCGCGCCATGGTGGGATCCTCGTGGAAACCCGGAGCCAACCTTCCCTTCGATCCAATAGCATCGGCCAGAGCCCAGGCCTCGAAAATTACGGTAATTTGCGCCGCGGGTAGAAATATTCCCAACACAATCGCTATCTTGGAAGGAAGAGACTTTGAAGGCAGCACCATCGGCGCCATCAGCGCGGAGCGGTCGGCAAGGAGCCATTGATGGATGGAGAAAAAAACCTCCCAGCACTCAGGGACCAAGCCTTGGATCTTTTAACCGACGCCTTTGCCACCGGCAGTCTGAGCCTCGAGGAATACGAGCAGAAAGCCGAACTGATCCAGAAAGCCAGACTCCCTTCAGAGATTAGGGATCAGCTTTCAGGCCTGCCTCAGCCGCAATCCCAGCCGAAGGAACATCCCGCGGCAAGGACCGAACCCAAGCTTTCCCGCCCAATTCCCGCGGTGCTTGAGCTCATTCCTGTCGAAGAAAAAACCGGTTCGCCCGAGTTTTCGCTTTGCATCATGGGGGACAAGCGGATGCGCGGGGAGTGGCTCAACTCCAATCAGGCCACGTCATTCACCCTCATGGGCAGCAGCACTCTCGATCTGCGGGGCACTACCCTCCCGCCTGGGCGGCTCAAGATCGACGCCGTGGCCATCATGGGAGAGATCCAGATCATCGTTCCCGAGGGCTTGCCGGTCAAAATGTCTGCCTTTCCTTTCATGGGCGAGGCGACGGTCAAGGGACAGGTTGAACAGCGCATTGTGAAAGGCAT
>JAEZSM010000038.1 GCA_023421875.1 Spirochaetota bacterium
GTATTGGGCTGAGTTTGAGGGTGTTGTGAAGTATATGGACAGGATAACAGGATATTCACGATCGACAGGATTTATCCTCGCAGCATGCCTCGGCGCGGCCTGCCTGCTGGCTGCATGCAGCTTACCCGCCGCGATCACCAGCGAACGCCGGGCGCTGCTCATTGGGATAAATGATTATATTTTCAACGCAGTCGACGGGTTTCGTGATTTAGAGTATCCCCGCAAAGACGCCCAAACCCTGGGAGCCCTCTTGGATTCACAGGGCTGGGAGACCGATGATACCACCCTCATCGACACCGCGGCCACAAAGGCAAAAATCAAGGCTGTAATGGAAGATTATTTCAAGGGAATCTCCTCCGACGCCACCGCCCTCGTTTATTACTCCGGCCATGGAACAAAAGACAAAAGCAATGCGTATATCCTCCCCAGCGATTACCAAAGCATAACGCCCGACAGGCTCATCTCAGCGACCGAGCTCAGCGGCTGGATGGACGAGTATATTCTTCCCTATACGAAGAACGTCATGCTGATCATAGATGCATGCAATTCAGGCGGCTTCGTGGCCGAAAGCGACTCCACGGATTTGATAGACCCCGATTACGACGTGAACCTCGGATATTCAGTAACCACGGCTGCCTTGTCTGGATTGAGCAGCTTCAGCGCCCTCTTGGCAAAAAACATGGAACAGGCAGGAAGCCTAGATCCCATAGTCATGAGCGCCGCGGGTTTCAAGGAAGAGTCCTGGGAGAGTGACAGCCTGCAGCATGGAGTTTTTACCTATTACCTATTAAAAGCGGCACAAAACGGCGATGCGAATAAAGACGGGTACATCAGCGCCACCGAAGCGTATACCTACGCAGCAAAATCTATCGATAAATACTGGAACGACCTATACGGAAACAGCAACGCCTTTTACCCCCACATCACCGGCGGCTTTAGGGATCTCGTGCTCTTCGACCTGAACTGAAAGCGGCCGGGCCTGTAGGCAGAACATCGGAAGATTAACACCCGCTTAGGGTGAAGGTCAGGGACTATAAATCCACAAACTCAGAATTGTCCTGGGCGAATTCGGCGAAGTAATAGACGATAACCCCCGAGGAGCGCACGCGGATCTCGGCTACGCCGTCCTTTGCTAGCTTGTCCAGGGCTTTCCGCGCTTCTTCGACGCTCATATCCCCTTCTATGGCCACCTCGCCGGGAGTGACGAGACCGGCGTTCTTCCTGGCGATCCTCAGGATAGTTTTTTCGGGGGATTCGGGATTGACGTAGCGGTAACCGGCGACGTCGGCGGGCCGGGCTCTTGCGTTCGCTCCGGCTTCTAGGGCGAGTCTGGTTTCGTAAAGAATGTTCGCTTCCTGAACCTGCCGGGGAAGCGTAAAAAGATCGTACAGACCGCCCAGGCCGCCCAGGCCGCCTGAAAAAAGCCATAACAAGCCCGTGCCGGACTTGCCCAGATAGAAGCGGTGAAGGCCAAGGGCGCCGAAGCCCGATACCGCCCACAGAAGGTAAGCGGCAGGAAGGCTGTATTTCAAGGTTTCCCCCGTAGCGTATAATTTAGTTAAAACCGAGCCTGATTTATGCCAGGAAGCACCAATGCAGGCTCCGTTTGGATAAGTATAGTACCATACCAAGGCAATCGGCCACAACACCGAGGGTATTTTAGCAACACAAATGTAAGAGGCTTTTAAATGTGGCTCGAACTATAGATTTTCGCCCTCCATGCAGAGTATTATGGCCAAAATCTTCTTACGACTATTGGAGAAACCCATGACTCCTACCATCAAGGAACTATTGACCTCGAAGCCCGAAGATCGGCCGGTTACCGTAAAAGGCTGGGTACGCACAAAACGCCAGACAAAGTCCGCTGTCTTTCTGGAAGTCAATGACGGTTCCTGCATGGCGAATATTCAGTGTGTTTTCTCTCCGGAGCAGTTTGCCGCTCCCTTGATCGCGGCAGAACTGGAGCGCTGCGGCACCGGCGCCAGCGTCAAGGTGGAAGGAAGAATGATCCCCTCCCCTGGAGCTGGCCAGAAGCTGGAAGTAGCCGCAAGCAGCTTGGTCGTCATCGGCGAGTCACCAGCCGAAAGCTACCCCCTGCAGAAAAAAGCCCACTCCCTGGAATTTCTCCGGGAGATAGCCCACTTACGGCCCCGCACCAATACCTTCGGCGCCGTTGCCAGGGTGAGAAACCGAATGGCCTTCGCGGTGCACCAGTTTTTCCAACAGCGAAACTTTTACTATGTCCATACACCGATCATCACCGCCTCGGACGCCGAGGGTGCCGGGGCAATGTTCCAGATCACCACCCTCGACCTGGAACGGATCGCCACCCAGGGCAAGCTGGACTACGATGTCGATTTCTTTGGAAAACCGGCGTTCCTGACCGTCTCGGGACAGCTCAACGTGGAGACCTATTGCCAGTCCATGGGCAGGGTCTATACCTTCGGCCCTACCTTCAGGGCGGAAAACTCCAACACTACACGGCATCTCTCGGAATTCTGGATGATAGAGCCCGAAGTCGCCTTCGCCGAGCTTGAGGACAATATTGAGCTTGCCAAGGACTTCATCCTCCACCTGGT
>JAEZSM010000050.1 GCA_023421875.1 Spirochaetota bacterium
GGGCAGGGACCGGCGGAAGTGGTCTTGCTTTCGAGAAATGATCCTGAAGCGGGGATACGGATTTTCAAATCTATTCGGCACTACCAACTGGACATTATCCGCGCCGCCTTTCTAGACGGTCGTTCTCCCTATCCGTACATTGGGGCCTTCGACGCTGCGCTCTTTCTCTCCACCAATACCGAGGACGTCAAGGCTGCCGTCGACGCAGGGCTGCCCGCCGGGCTCATCCTTTCGCCAGGCTTTGGGGAGGATGAAGAAGGTGAGCTCAGGATTGCCTTCGACTTCGACGGCGTGATAGCCGGCGACGAGGCCGAACGGCTCTACCGTTCGCCCGGCGGGCAGGAGCGCTTCGCCGAAACAGAACTGCGCAAGGCCGAGACCCCCCTCGATCCGGGACCAATGAAGCCCTTCTTTGAAAAACTGGCAGCCCTTCAGCAGCATCAGCGCGCGGAAGGCTCTGCGAAGGCAGCGGGCTTTACCAGCCAAGCGGACCTTGATGGTTCTGCAGGCATCGCAGGCGAACCGAGAACGATGATTCGCACTGCCATAATAACCGCCCGGAACGCCCCAGCCCACGAAAGGGTGATAAACACACTCAAGCGCTGGGGGATTTTTACCGACGAGATTTTCTTTTTAGGCGGCATAGAGAAGCGCAGAATCCTGGAAGCCTTCAAGCCCCACCTCTTCTTCGATGACCAGCTGCGGCATTTTGAAGACGCAGGCCCTATGGCCGCCTGTGTCCATGTGCCCTTCGGGGTGGCCAACGCCTGAATTCCTCGGCTGGATTTTCTCAAGGTAAAACTTTTATAGTATTCATCGAGGCTTTTGCAAAAGTCAGACGAGTTTTGCAAAAGCTACCTTTATGATGCGTACGTTTCGTCAATTTTCATGCCTTTGGCATAAAAATTGACGAAACTACAAAGCCACTTTTAAAAGTTAACAAGCTTTTAAAAGTGGCTCCATCCTCTCTTTTTTTATTGAATTTCAAGGCTGCATGCGGTAGGATCAGGTTCCTGAGCTCAAACCGATATTCTAGTCTGCGAGGTATACGATGCTGAGAATCACAAAACGTGTCTTTTCAGACTTGGCGATCTACATGACAGGCTTCGGCATTCTCATCGGCATAGGATTTCCTTTTTTTCTCCAGCTACTTGGCGTCCCCGCCAGCCTTGTAATGACCGGCTGGTTCTTTGCCGTCTGCATAGCGGCGGGGCTTATAGTCGGCGCAGTCAATATCCTGCTCGCCCGGAGCGTGGTCGGTTCCAGACTGAAAGAACTGGTCAAGCGAATGCGCTATATATCGGGGCACCTCGAAAAGGACGACCATAAGGATATCGTAAAAAACTGCAGGCCCGACGAATGTCTTCTCAAGGTTGATTCGGAAGACCTTTTGGGCGAAAGCGCTTCGTCGTACAATGTTCTGGTCCAATCGCTTTTTGACTCAATAAAATCTGAACTCATGGTGCGGGAATTCACTTCCATGCTTTCTTTGCGGCTGGAACTTGAAGACTTGGCTCAGAGCGTGCTGCCCGCGCTTCTCTCGGACACGGGCACCGAAGCGGGCGCTGTGATTATGGAAAGGGAAGGGGACTATATCGTCGCCGCTTCCCATAGGATCAATGGTCCGGAAAAACTCTGCGAAGGCGACATAATCGCCCAAACAATGAAGCTAAAAAAACGCAGCCTCATAACACTTCCAAAAGACATCGTCGTCCAAGGCTCGGTGTTGGACTTTACGCCAGCCGAGGTATGTGTGGATCCTCTGCTTTACCATGATGTGCCCTTGGGAGTTATCATTCTCGCGGGCAGCAAGCCGATGGCTGAAGCTGCCTTGACTTTTCTCGATCTGGTCAACGCGAGCCTGGCGGTGGCCTTCCGTAACGCCCTCACCTACGATCAACTGCAGCGACTGGCCGCCAACGATTCGCTCACGGGCATGTTCAATAGACGTTTCGGCATGGCGAGACTCCAGGAAGAATACGGAAGGGCCCTGCGCTCCGGTTCGCCGATCGGCGTCTGTCTTTTCGACCTTGATCATTTCAAGCTGGTGAATGATACCTATGGGCATCCTTTTGGCGACAAGGTTTTGATCCACGTGTCCAAGCTCATTCGCAGCGCCTTACGGGAAGGCGACGTGGCGCTCAGGTATGGCGGAGAGGAGTTCCTCGTGGTTTTACCCGGAGCCTCCCTCACCGATGCCTTCGACATAGGAGAGAGGATACGGAGGCTCGTGGAATCAAGCCAATTCCAGCACGGATCGCAGACTTTGACACTTACTATTTCAGGTGGAACAGCTTCCTGGCCTGATTTTGACGCTTCTTCTTCTGAAGCACTGGTGAGAAGAGCGGATGAAGCGCTTTACCGTGCAAAAGAAGAGGGCAGAAATCGGATTCTTGCTGTATAATATGAATTGGATTCGCTTTTTGGGGCGAGTTCGAACAAAGCCAAGGAGAGGCGCCATGATCGATACGAATGCACTCCAGAAATATTCCCTCTTCGGCGGGGTGCTTCCGGAACAGATCGAGCGAATAAAACCGCTTTTCGGCTATGCCCGCTACGATGCGGGAGACAAGCCGGTCAGGGAAGGCGATCCTAACGATAAGATTTACTTTATAGTGGTCGGCAAGGTTGAGGTTTCCAAGCAGGGCATCGCAATTGCCGAGCTTGAGGAAGGAGAGACTTTCGGCGAGATGGAGCTTATCGATATCATGCCCAGCATCGCTACGATTACAGCCCTCGAACCGCTTGAGGTCGTTACCATATCGAACCGCGCTCTCTATGAGATATCCAAACTGGACTGCAAGACCTTCGCCATGCTGGTAATGAACCTGGCAAGGGATCTTTCGCGGCGCCTGAGACGGATGGATGAACTGGCCTGTCGGTAAAGAAAGAACCGTGCATTCTCAAGGCGGCGAAAGGACATACAATGAATGAGCAGGAGCAGGAAGAACCGCGGTATCAAGGGCCGGTTCTCTTCTATTCGGACGAGGTGATCGATCATTTCAGCAATCCACGCAATGTCGGCGAATTACCGCCGGAGGAAACGGACGGCTACGCCTGTATCGGCGACCCGGCCTGCGGCGATGAGATGAAGCTCTGGTTTTCTCTCAAAAACGGGCGCATAGACAAAATCGCGTTCAAATCCTATGGCTGTCCAGGGGCTATCGCTACTAGCAGCATGTTGACGGTCCTCGCCTCAGGAAAGACTATCGACGAAGCTATGACAATTACGGACGACGATGTGGTGAACGCTCTCAGGGGAATCCCGGAGAACAAAAAGCACTGCTCTCTTCTGGGAGTTCAAGCCCTGCATGCCGCTATTGCCATGTATCGATCCAAATCCGCCTGATATTGTTATACTAGACGGACAGCCTGGAGGATATCCGTTCCGGCATCGACGCGCACTACGGTAATGCCTGCGGTGCTCAGGGCGGACAGAGCCTTGGGGCCGACCTCGGGCGCCAGTACCTTCGAAACGCCCTGTTCGGCTAGAAAACTCGCCGCTCCGGTTCCGGCTCCATGCTCGGCCCCTATGCCCTCGTTGGCCAATACGATGAGTTCTGCCGTATCGGTGTTGTAGACTGCGAAGCTGTTTGCCCTTCCAAAAATGCTGCTTACTGTTTTGCCGTCATTGGTGGGAATTCCTAATTTCAATTGTCGCTCCTTTGTGATCAATGCGTTTCGAATCAATGAACCATGTGCGCTTGAAGGTATTCGAGCGTTGCGCGCAACGCTTCCTTTGCCTTTTGGCCTGCTTCGCCCTCCACGTCGATCCAGGTCAGTCCCCGTTCCTCTACAGAGCGGAGCAGGGGGTCGAAGGGGACTTCTCCCATGACAGGTATGGAGGACTGTGTCATGGCAAGCCGGATTTTACTGTCGATTTCTTCATCGAGCCCGGTTTTATTGATAATGGCGATTATCCGCTTATCCATACCCACCGCGAGCTCGGACAGCCGAAGACTGTCCCGGAGCCCGGATACGGTGGAATCCACTACCAGCAGCACAATATCGGTACCCGACAATGAGGCGATGACCGGGCAACCGATCCCTGGGGGAGCGTCCACAATAATAATGGCTTTACCTGGATCGATCGCGCTGGCGCGTCGTCGAACTTGGTTTACCAGTTTTCCGCTGCTGTCCTCGCCGGGCACGAGTTCCGCATGGACCAACGTCATGCCCAGGGGGCAATCGGAGACTAAAAGCCTGCCGGCTTCTTTTGTAAAACTCTGTATGGCTTGGACGGGGCAGTGGTCGGTGCAGGCTCCGCAGCGTTCGCAGAGCTCCTCCACGATACGGTATTTGCGTGCGGATTCATCGACTCGTATGGCGTTGAACCGACAGGCCGGCATGCAACGGCCGCAGCCAATGCAGAGGCTCGGCTCTATCCGGTAGCCCAGCCCGGCAAAATAGGGGCTGGATTCGCGAAGCCGGGCATTGAGGGCAATAGCGCCGTTCGCTGCGTCCACGTCACAATCGGCAACGATGCAGGAACTGCCCACCGATGCCGCGAGCGCCGCCGCGATCGATGTCTTGCCGGCCCCTCCTTTTCCGCTGGCGACGGTGATTGTCATACGAGTCCTCCCTCGCCGGTCTGGGCTGCCTGCGCAATTCTTTTAAGAATTTCATGGATTTCTTGCATATAGGATTCGTCATCCGTCCATAGTTTGCCCCGAGCGCCGCTGGAGGCTCGTCTAAGGTTGAACTCAATCTGCCCGATTACAGGCACTGCTGTTTCTCTGCACAGGGATTCGATGTCGGCGTCACCGAAACCGTATTTATTGATCACAACGCCCGCCTTGATTCCTTGTCCTTTCACCAGGCTGATTGCGGCAGCCAGGTCATGGAGCGAGAATGCGGTAGGCTCGGCGACGAGGAGGACGAAGTCTGATCCTTCCACCGCATGGGTGGCCGGGCAGGAAACCCCGGGAGGACAGTCCCGGACCTGTACTTCTTTATTCAGCGAAGCCGCCCTCGTCTTGGCGGCTTCGATCACCGCCGTAGACCTTATATCGCCCACGTCCATACGGCCTTCGAGAATATCCAGACTGTCCAATTTCATGAGCCGGGTCAGACCGACGACAATTTCCCGTTCTTCAAGGGCTTTTTCGGGACAGAGAAAAACACAGCGGCCGCAGCCCTTGCAGAGTTTCTGATCGATAGTCACTACACCGCCCAAGGCTACGATGGCTCCAAAATGACAGGCTTTGGCGCAGGCGCCGCAGCCGGAGCAGCGTTCCTGGACTAGGAAGGGAACCTTTAGTTTGACGGGGCACTCCCTGCTCACCTGGATGGCTTCGGGAAAATACACCAGGGAATCGGGAGCTTCCACGTCGAGGTCGACGAGGATCGTGCGTGCCTGCCTAGCGCCTGCGAGGGCGAGGTGAGCGGCCAGGGTTGTCTTGCCCGTGCCGCCCTTTCCGCTCGCGACTGCGATTACCAGCCCTCGGGGGATTTTCACTGAATGCTGTCCCTGCTCGTGCCTTCGTTCTCCGCACCCTGGTTCTTGAGCAGGGCTTCAGTGCGCTCTAGCTCGGCTTTGAGCAAGGCTGCCCGCTGCTCGAGGACCGATTTGAGCCCAGCTTCTCGGGCTTCCTGGTCTTCTTCGCCAAAGCCGGCGGGAAACCAGCCCATGCGGGGACCGAAGCCGCCCATGCCACGGCCCATTCCAGCGCCCATGCCGCGTCCTAGACCTGCGCCAAAGCCCCAGGCGCGCCCCATGCCGCCTGCGCCCATGCCGCCTGCGCCCATGCCGAAGCCACCGCCCCTGCGCAGCCCGCGGCCGTACGCCTGTGCCCCGCAGCAGGGCCCTAAACCTCTGCCAGTTCCGGGACCCGCTCCATACGGACC
>JAEZSM010000064.1 GCA_023421875.1 Spirochaetota bacterium
CGCCGATGTAGCCGCCGCGGCGAGACGTCATCTGGAACGCTCGGCGCGCTTTCTCGGGGAGAAAACAGCTTGTGTTGAGTTTCGCAAACAATTTTGCGCCTACTCCAAAGGAAGGCAGGGAGGGGCCAGGCTCAGGGAAAGGGCCGTGCACTGTTCTGCACAAGCTGAATTCCTTGCAGTACTGGACGAGTTTGCAGCCCTAGGCTAGACGCCCATCGGTTCTACAATCTCCGATCAGGGTAATCATCGAATATCGGGATTACTGTCCAGGTAGGATTCCAGTCTAGCGCTCAACCCTTCCTTAATATTCGAGCCCGGAGCCAGGGCGGCTTCGGCTTTGAGCCAGGGAAGCAGCATATCGTTGTAGATCCCTTCCCATGAGGTGGGCAGGGGCTTGGGGGCTCGTACGCAGTCCGCCGGAGGGAGTCGGTTTTCCAGGTCGCTGTAAAAACGGGGGAAAATATCCTCAGTCACTGTTCGAAGAGAAGAAAAGCCCCCCGCTATGCCAAAGGATGACTCGGAGAGGCGGAGACTTCTGGAAGCTTCCAGAATCTCCCGCTGATTCTCGGGAGAGAAAAACCAGGACAAGAAAGCCTCGGCCGAAGCCCTGCCCGAAGCCTTACGCGGAATGCCCGCGTAGCGGATTCCCTCCAGCACCGCCAGCCTTTCCTGATCCCCCAGGTAGGAAAAATCGAACCTGGCCCGGGCAGCCGGCGCAAGGGCAAAAAACTCGGTCGAATCCATGGCCGAATAGAGAATCCGGCCGGATTCGATATTCTTGTACCCGGGAGCGAAGAGATAGGAGAAATAAAAACTGTCTTCCTCGGCCGAGGAGCCATTCACCATCGCGGTGAACTCCCTCAGCTCTTCCATCGCCGGCACCAGAGCGTCTTCGTTCCATGTCAGCATACGGCTCCCCGGGGCTTTTCCCCTGAGCTCGACTCCTTCGGGCTCGCGAAAGTCGGCGTTCCGAAGCTGTAGCCAATGGAACAGAAAATCCTCATCCGGCCAGCGGGGAGAAAAACTCATAAAAGCGCCTTTGGACGGAATTTCTTTTTTGCCAAGCAGCGAACGCCTTTTGATGTCTTCCAACGAAATGCAGCCCTGAGGAAGGGGCGGTCCCAGGCCATTGAGGTTCTGTACAGCCCGGCCTTCCGTCTTGCTGAGAATCAGCATCAGGTTAAAGCTCAGGGGCAGATAGAGCTGCTTGCCATCCCGCATCCCTGCGTCCAGAAGCCCTGGATAGAAGGAGTCCCGGGAAAAAACCGCATCCCCGAACAGATAATCCAGGGGCCAAAACTGCTCAGCCAGCTGCGGGCTCCGCAGTCCCCTCCCGACAACCAGGGAGGGCAGGGGATTTTTTGCCTCGATTGCCTGGCGCAGCTCGAGGGAGGGCTGTTCTACAAAGTGCAGCTCCAGAAGATGGCCCTGCTTTTGCGCATTGAACATCTCGGCGGCGATGAGCAACTCTGGGCTGTCGGTCCAGAGGACGGCGGGTTTCTTCTCCAGCAGGGAGCAGGAAAAGAAAGAAAGGCTTGCAAGTACAAGCAAGAATCTGAGAAAATATACCCTTCGTCCTGATCTCCCGTGTGTCATCGTTTAGACGATATAATCTGCGCACTCCGATGGCAAGTCGAGCAGGGCGAATAAAATTCAGGAGCAGCATGGAATCGCGATTTAATCGCCACTCCGACCGGCTAGTCGAGCGTCACGGCGAACGGGTGTGGCGCATAGGGCTGGATGCCGGCTTCGGCTGTCCCCACCGCAGAGGGGGCCGCGGAGAGGGAGGTTGTGCCTTCTGCGCCCCAGACGCCGGGCTGGCCGCCTACCAGCACGACGGCCCTCGCCTGGTGGAGAGCCTGGACGAGCAGCTGGACCGAGGACTGGGATTTATGCGGAGCCGCTATAAAGCCCGGCGTTTCTTTCTCTATTTTCAGGCCTATACCTGCACCAATCTCCCCGTGGGCCGGCTTGCCCCGATCTACGACAAGGCAATAGCCCTGTTTAATGCCAAGGCTCCGGGCACCCTCAGAGGCCTGGTGGTGTCCACCAGACCCGACTGCTTGGACAGACCCAAGGCCGAGCTGCTGGCCTCCTATGCTTCTGGCGGCCTGGAGGTATGGCTCGAGCTTGGCCTCCAGAGTTCAAAGGATGCTACCCTCGCCAGGATCAACCGGGGACACGACGTGCAGGCCTTTGTCGATGCGGCCCGGGTATCCCAGGGGCTGGGGTTCAGGCGTGCCTGCCACCTTATGCTCGGACTGCCCGGCGAATCGAAAGCCGACATGCTGCGATCCGCCCAATTCGCCGCCGCCCAGGGCATGGAGGGCATTAAGTTCCACGATCTCAGGCTTGTCAAAGGCTCGGCCCTGGCGCGAAACCTCCCTGCCGGGGAGTTTTCGGCCCTTCATCCTTCCCGTCTGCCCGGTCTTCTGGCGGACATCCTTGAAACGTTGCCCTGGGAGCTGGAAATCCTTCGACTTTCTGCGGATTTTCCAAAGGAGCAATGCCTAGATGTTTTTCAGCCACTTGAAAAGAACCAACTCTACACCGCGGTGGAGGAGGTTTTAGCGGCCAGGGATACGCGCCAGGGCGGCCGAAGCGCCAAAGGAGCCATGCAATGAAGGCTTTCCACGCATTTGTCGAAGGCGAAGTCCAGGGCGTCGGCTTCCGCTACGCCGCCCTGGGCCAGGCGCGCCGTTTAAACTTGAGCGGCTGGGTGCGCAATACCCAGGACGGCCAGGTCGAAGTCTGGGCCCAGGGCGGCGACGAGGCAATAACCGCCTTCCTTGAATGGCTGCATCGTGGGCCGGCCTACGCTGAGGTAGTGAATGTCCGCTGTACTTGGCAGGAACCAACCAGTCGCTATAGTTCCTTCGAGATAGCCTTTTAGCTCATTTATATATAAATTTTAAGATATAGGAGGAATCATGGATACCGGATTGAAGAATAAGGTAGTTTTCGCCTCCGCGGCGACAGACGGTCTCGGCCTGAGCATTGCCCAAACAGCCCTGGCCGACGGAGCCCTGGTGTTCTTAGGCGGCCGCTCCAAGGAGAAGCTCGAAGCTGCGCTCCAGCGGCTCGATTCTGTCGCAACCTCCTCCGGCGGTAAAGTGGCGGGTGCGGTTTTGGACATGGCCTCCGCCGAATCCATCAAGACCTGGGTGGCGGAGGGTAAAAAGACTCTGGGTGAGCCCTGGGGGCTTCTAGTCAACGCAGGCGGTCCGCCCGCCGGCAATTTCCAGTCCTTTGCCGATGATGCGGCCTGGTATTCGGCCTTTGAGCTCACCCTCATGTCCTCGGTCCGACTTATCCGCGAAGTCCTGCCCTCCCTTAAGGACAACAAGGGCTCGATTCTGGCCATTACCTCCAGTTCGGTCAAAGAACCCTGGCCCGGGCTCATCCTTTCCGGTGTTATGCGCTCCGGAGTTTCCAGCCTGCTGAAATCCCTCTCGGTGGAGCTGGCTCCCTTCGGCATCAGGGTTAACAACATCGCTCCCGGCAATATCATGACCCAACGTCTGGTCAAGCTGATCGCCCACGAGGCTTCTGTCGCCGGGATAAGTCCCGAAAAGCGGCAAGCCGAGCGCGAGGCTGCCATTCCCTTGGGACGTATCGGCGAGGTGGCCGAATTTGGCAAGGTCGGGGCCTTCCTCCTCTCCCCCGCGGCCTCCTACGTGAGTGGCCAAACTGTTTTGGTGGACGGGGCTGCGTCGAAGTTCCTCTACTAAAAAGCTGATTGGTGGAGCCAGACTACGGGTTTTTCTTTTTAGATCAGACAGGACTCCAGGATTAGCAGGATCGACATGAAAATACTCTCAGCATAGTAATGTGCTTCTCATGCATCGTGGTAATCCCGCTATTTTGCACATTCAATTTATTTTCATACCCATTCATAGGTGCATTGTTGAATAGGTGAAATGCTCATCAGAAAGCCCGCGCCGGTCTTACCTTTCTAGTGCCATCTCGCCGTCCTTTCTCTTGTACTCCTCCATATTCTCCTGAAGTAAAGTACTGTATATATGAATAGTCTCCGTCATATTCATAAGAACTCCAGTAGAACGCTGAAGAAAAACCGCCAAAACCACTTACATAAAGGTTGTCATACATCAGATCCAATTCATCTTTGCTTGGAAGGAACCAATTGCTGTATTCTGTACCACTTACCGTTTTTGAATAATCAGCACATTCTTCGGCGGCATAGTCCGGTGTGGCGAGATCTTTGGTGATTCCGTCGTTGCCGCCGCTATCCTGGATCGTCTGCTCCATCACAGCCAGGTGCTCACGATCCGCGGCGACAGTTACCGTCTTAAGGCTAAGCGCAAGTCCGGACTGGTCAAACCGGCTCTCGTCGAGGGCTATCAATAATCTTGGGTGGGGTCAGAAGTTCATGTCGCCAGGGGGTCTGTTCTGGATGTCGCTTGACAAAAGAGTATATGGGATCTGTGCACTACTGCGCCGAAGATGAGGTTTTCTATGGTAAAATTGAAGGGATAGAAGACCTGGTTTCCTTTGAGGCAAAAAGTGTTGATGCGCTCAAAACGGCATTTCAGGAATCCGTAGAGGATTATCTCGATATATGCGAGAGAAATAACAAGAATGCCGAAAAATCGTACAAGGGCAGTTTCAATGTCCGAATTCCGCCCGAGTTACATAAAAAGGCGAAACGAATGGCAGTCAAGATGGGATTATCATTGAATCAGTTCGTGCAAAAAGTGCTTGAAGATGAATTAGCGAAGGAAGATGTTTTAAATTAATGTATAAGCCCGAATGGCGTAAGCGGGAATGAATACCGCCTTGGGAAGCGTCTGCGTGCTTTGTCGGCGGAGACGAGGGTTCGACTCCCTCTTCGGGCATACTGATACATCCTGCCCATCCGATTATCTTGTAGTAAACATATACTTTACATTTCTTGACTAAAACAATATCATAACTTTATGAATCACTACAGAAGGGCATTTTCTCACCTGTTTGCACAGAAGATGAGGCAGCCCTTTGTCCATATTCTTTTTGGCGCCCGCCAAACAGGTAAATCCACTCTGATAAGGAGCCTCCTGCCCGAGGACGCCCTCATCTTCGACCTCTCCGATCCTTTGCAGAGAGCCCGCTTTGCGTCGCGGCCGGGACTTTTAATAGAGCTGTACCAATCGCTTCCGCAGGTTTCTTCCTTCCGCTGCGTCTTTATCGATGAGGTGCAGACGGTTCCAGAGCTTTTCGATGCCGTGCAGTATATTTTCGATGATGAAAAGCGCCGCTTCGACAATCAACTGCGTACACGGTTTATCCTCTGCGGAAGTTCGTCGCGGCGCTTGAGGCAGACGGGCAGCAATCTCCTTCCCGGAAGAAGTATTCTCCATCATCTGTACCCGCTTATGAGCGTGGAATACGCCCCCATCGAGCTGCGTGGCTACCCGAACGGTGACGTGCTGGGAAAGGGCAGCGCGATTCCCGCGCTTTGGAATGGAGCTGCCGGCGATGATGCCGTATTGCCTCCTTTTCCACGTCGGTCGCTCGAAGATCGGCTGATTTTCGGCGACCTCCCGGCAATCGCAACCGAGAGCGCAACTGAATCAGCG
>JAEZSM010000118.1 GCA_023421875.1 Spirochaetota bacterium
AACGTATGCACCTTAAAGGTAGCTTTTGCAAAACTCGTCTGACTTTTACAAAAGCCTCTATGGGAAATATATTCCGAAGGCGCGGGGTAAAGGCGCCTCCGGCCAATCTCGGAAGCTTGCCTTCTATTTGGTGCTTCGCGCGACAATCTCCGCCATCTCCACCAGTCTGATGAATTCGGATCTGTAGCCTTCTTCATCGTTGCCCTTAGATTGTCGCGCCCTCTGCAGAACAGCCGCCCAGGAAGCTGCTCCCTTGTGGGGGCTGTCCCTGAGGAGCATGCCGAACTCAGCCACGGCGGATGCAAAGCGGAAGTCTTCATCGCTTTCAGCCAGGGGCTTAGTAAGGGATTTCGCGTTCAGACGAGTTTCGACGAGTCTGCTTTCTTCTGTGCCGTCGGCGGGCTCTTTATAGCGAAGCCTGAAGACTGCGAGGTCTTCGGAGGGGACTAGGTTTGTATCCTGGAATACCAGAGGGTCGGGACTCACCGTATTCGTAGAAGGCGCCCCTGGGGGCACGAGTTCGTAGAAGGCTGTGACAGTCTGCCCGGACCCCATCTCCCCTGCATCCTTAGTGTCGTCATTGAAATCTTCCCGGGCCAGCATTCGGTTTTCGTAGCCTATGAGGCGGTATTCCCGAACTGCCCCGGGGTTGAACTCGATCTGGATTTTTACGTCCTTGGCCACGGCGAAGAGATTTCCCCAGATCTCCTTGCCCAGAACCTTGTTGCCTTCCATGAGGGTGTCGATATAAGCATAATTGCCATTGCCCTTGTCGGCCAGTGTTTCCATACGGCTGTCTTTATAGTTGCCAACGCCGAAACCGAGGACGGTGAGGTAGATATTGTCCTTTCTTTTTTCCTCTATGAGCCGTTCCAGTTCGCTGGTGGAGCTGACGCCCACATTGAAGTCACCATCGGTGCAGAGAATCACCCTGTTGTTGCCACCGGTGATGAAGTTTTCCTTGGCAATACGGTAGGCGAGCTGGATACCTTCACCGCCGGCTGTGGAGCCGCCGGCCTCGAGTGAGTCGAAGGCGGCAAGAATTTTTTCCTTTTTACCCCCCGGGGTGGATTCAAGCACGAGGCCGGCGCTGCCGGCGTAGGCGACTATGGATACTTTGTCCAGGGGCCTCAGCTGCTCCGCCATGATGCGCATGCTCCGTTTTAAAAGCGGAAGCTTGTTGTCGTCGTACATAGAGCCCGAGCTGTCGATAAGAAATACAAGGTTAGAGGCCGGCAGGTTGTCGGTAGGGATTGTTTTGGCAGCGAGGGCTACGCGAAGCAGCAGGTGCTCACTGTTCCAGGGCGCTGGACTCAAAGCGAAATTGGCATTGACGGGATGCTCGCTCGCTGCGGCGGGATAGCCATACTCAAAGTAGTTGAGCATTTCCTCGATCCTGACCGCGTCCTTGGGGGGCATTTCATAGTATTCCATGAGGTAGCGGCGCAGATTGGAGTAGCTGGCAGTGTCCACGTCGATGGAAAAGGTGGAAACCGGATTGTCCAAGGCTTTTAAAAAAGGATTATCGACTATGCGATCGTATTCCTCGGTGTTGAAGTCCGACGCATACTGACCAGAGTAGCTTGGCGGTGGTTCTGGAATATATCCCCCAGCCTTTGCTGAACTGGCAAAGGCCATACTCATCTGAGCTCCCGGGGCTACGCTGTACTGCGCGCCGGAGATGCCTGTCTCGGGTGAAGAGGGTGGTAAAAGGTTGTTTGTTTTATCTTTGGTCGCGCAGCCGGCGATGATGGCAAGAAGAAGACAGCAGAATGCCAGAAGCCAAAAGAAACGCAGCGTGGGATTGCTTTTTTGATTGCATTTTGAAGACCGCTGATCGGGCATGATCGAGCCTCCTGACTTTATGCGATTAGGCGTTGCACATAATACTATCGCATAATCTACAAAGCCACCGGGAGGGCTGGGAGTTACGGGGAAGATAATGTGGGGTTCTGTTTTGGCGATAGGTGAATACGTGAAGACGGAAGTCAGGCGGCAATTAAAAACGAAGGGGCTGTCCAGGAAGAAAAACCTGGGCAGCCCTTTTTTCGGCAAGTTACCCTGCTGAGGCCTGGAATCAACCGATGGGCAGGACCTTGACGATTTTAAGGAATATGGTGCTGTCGCTGGCTTTTTTGTCCTTGTTCTGTTCCACGAGCTTTTTCTGGATCGCAGGATCGCTTACATATTCGGCAATGATCCTGGCTCCCGAATAGGTCATTTTCTGGTCGCCCTTTGGAGCAATGTAGCCGGTGGCGGTTACGACGATGAGCTTGCGCTCTTTCATGTTGATGCCGGTCTGGTTGGGCGCGAGACCGAAGAAGAGGTGCTGCCTGTCCTTGGTCACGCCGGGGATAACCACAGCGGCGTTGGGGCTTCCGTCGGGGTTAACGGTGGCGACGGACACGGAAAGCTGGTAGGTTTCCAGGGCTTTCCAAAGATCTTCGCCGGTCAAGGATGTTTTAGTGTAGTAGTTGCTGGTCGAGGCTTTTGAAATCGAATCGATGCTCTGAGCGCCGATGCTGGCGGCCAGGAGGACGAAAGCGACCAGGATGATGAGAATCTTTTTCATGAGGCTCCTTCCTTACTCTTAGGATTGCTAGTTTATAAAGTAATATCGATATTAATGTATACTGTCAATATAAAGAAGGCCCTCATTGTTCCAAAACAAAGCATGGTCCCGGGACTTGCTATTTTGTCCAGCCTGCACCCATGATGGAGTACCCAAGGAGCGTTGAACGGCATGAGTCCTTTTATCCTGGCTTCACTCACTTCGATTGTGGTTAATGGCCTTTTCTTTGCCTATGCGTCGGTTAGAAAGACCGATGTGGTGACTGATCTTTCCTACAGTCTCTCTTTTGGCCTGGTATCGCTGACGCTGATACTGCTCAATCCCGATGCCGGGTTTGTCGTGCTCCTGCCCGCCTGGCTCACGATTCTATGGGCCCTACGTCTGGGCGGCTACCTTTTTACGAGAATAATCAAGACCAAGGTGGATCATCGCTTCGATTCAATGCGGAACGAGCCACTGAAGTTTGCCCGGTTCTGGATACTTCAGGCTGCCGCTGTGGCGGTTATCGTACTGCCGGTTGTGGCTTCGGTGGCTTCGCAGGTCAGACCCCGAAATTTCGGGTTTTTCGAGACAGTGGGTCTTTTTATGTGGTTTGTCGGCTTCGCCGTAGAGGCTGTTTCGGACGCCCAGAAATCGGCTTTCAAGAAGAGTGGAAGCAAAGGCGTTATAATGACAGGCTTGTGGCGTTATTCCAGGCATCCTAACTATTTTGGGGAGACCTTGCTCTGGTGGGGGATTTACGTCTACTCCCTGCCCTCGCTCTCCGGTGGGTTGTATTGGACCGTGCTCGGACCAGTTTTCATCACGCTTCTCTTGCTTTTTGTAAGTGGTATTCCCCTGCTGGAGAAGAGCGCGGATGCCAAGTACGGCGAGGATCCCGACTACAGGGAGTACAAGCGGAAGACAAGCATCTTCATTCCCCTCCCGCCACGACGTTGAAGGTTTTGCTGCCGACTCGACTACGCAGTTCTATTCGGCCATGGTAACGACCGACACCGCGCCGGGTCCTGCGTTGAGGGCGACAACGGCTGATATCTCCGAAACATAGAGGGGGGCAAAGCCCAGGGCTTTTTTCATGTCGGCGGCTAGGGCCGCAGCCTTTGCCGGAGCTCCCGAATGCCCTATGGCATACCAGCGCAGCGGGCGTCTGGCATGATCTTCCATGACCATGCGCTTGATTTTTTCGATGTTGGCCTTTTCCGAAAAGGCTTTGCCGTAAAGAATCGACTTGCCCTTCTTGTCCACCGATACGATGGGCTTGAGGTTGAGTATTTTTGCGAGCCAACCCTTGAGCGGGCTTACCCTACCTCCCTTTACCATGTAGCGCAGGCTACTTACCGACACCAGTATCCTCGCCTTGTCGGACCATTCGGGGAGCTTGGCGAGGATTTCGTCGCGCCCGAGTCCGGCTTTGGCGGCCTCGGCGGCTCTGAGCACTAAAAGTCCCAGAGATCCGGAGAGATGGCGGGAATCGAAGGCGACCACCTTGCCCTGGCTGCGCTCTGCTTCCTTGGCACAGGCTGCGAAGGTGCCCGACATGGCGGAGGAGAGGTTTATGGAGAGTATTTCGTCGTAATATTCCGAGAGGTAGGAGAATGTCCGGGAGAAAAGATGGGCAGGAGGCTGGGAGCTTCGGGGGAATACCGACGCCGATTCCGAAAAACTGCGCAGCCGCTCGGCATTGATGGTGAGCTTGTCCAGGTATTCGCCCTTCTGGGCGAGAATAAGCAAGGGAACCATGTGTATTCGGTACTGCTCGATCAGGTCGGGCGAAAGGTCGCAGGAGGAGTCGGTTACAATAGCAAGTCTGGACTCAGGCTGGTGGGCATCGGCGTACTGGACAAACATGTCGTCGGCCTTCTGTCCGTTTACCGCTCCGAAATGCTCGAGCCGCTCCATGACCCCGATGGGGTCGTTTGCGTGGATGTGGATCTTAACCCGCCTGCGTCCGCCGGCGACGATGAGGCTGTCGCCAGAATCGGCCAGGTCTTGGCGAAGGGCTTCGGTGTCTATCCTGTCGCCGGCGACGATGGCCTCGACACAGTAGCGCAGCCGAGGCTTTTCTGCAGGGATTTCGGCATGGCCATGGTCGATGATGGCTTTTAGGTCGTCGGGCTGGGTTTCGGCGGCGCCCTTGCCAAAAATGAGATAGTCATGGCCGCCTTCGACAAACTCGACAAAGCCCGCGGCCCCGGCGTCCACGACGCCTGCGGCCTTGAGCTCCGCCAGTTTACCCGTTGTTTCGGCAAGAGAGCGCTTGAGGTCTTCTCGAGTGGCCCCAATGAGGGCGGCTATGTTGGATGTCTCGGAAAGTCGATATTTTAGGGAAAGAGCCCAAGTCTCGATGACCGAGAGCATGGTGCCGTCCCTGGGCTGGGACACCGCCGATTTGGCGCGCAGGTATGCGTTGCCCACTGCCTGGGCGAACTGCTGAGCGAGCACTTCGGTAGTCACTATTGTTTCAGATAATCCCGACACGAATTGGGCGAATATCACCCCTGAGTTGCCCCTCGCCGAGAGCAGGGCTGCGTCCGCCAAGGCGGCAAGCGTTTCGGTGGCCGATGGTGCCGGCTTTGTCGCTTCGAGGGCGCCGGAAAGGGTAAAATACAAGTTGGTACCAGTATCGCCGTCGGGAACGGGGAAGACGTTGATTTTATCGATATAGAATCGGGCATCGCGAACGCGCCGAAATCCTGCATAGAAAAAGTCGTAGAGCTGGAAGCCGTCGATAGAGTTCATTGCGCCTCCTGAAGATTGTTTGAGGGCAAATAATATATTAGAAAAGAGCTATTTAAAAGGGGAGGGCTGAAGCAGCCGGAAGAAAAATTAAAAGCCCAGCGCATAAAAACCGCCCAAGAGTGCCGGCGACGTTGTTGCCGTGATTGACAGGGCTTTGCGCTTTCTGGACTATAGAACATCGGCCGCATGTCCCTTGGCTTTCGGTCGTCTTGGAGGCTCAATGCACTACACACTTCCTTCGGGATATACATCACTGCTGGGCGTAAAGGAAACCGAACGGGCGATCAAGGAAATAAAGGATTTTTTCCAGCTTAGTCTCGCGACGGAACTCAACCTTACCCGGGTGACGGCCCCGCTTTTTGTTTTATCAGGTCTTGGAATAAACGATGACCTGAACGGCACCGAACGTCCTGTTTCCTTTCCGGTCAAGGCCATGGAAGGAGCACAAGCCGAAATTGTCCATTCCCTTGCCAAGTGGAAGCGGTTGGCGCTGGCGGAATACGGGTTCAAGCGAGGCTTCGGCCTGTACACCGACATGAACGCCATAAGGGCCGACGAGGATTTGGATCCCATACACTCACTCTATGTCGACCAGTGGGATTGGGAGAGGGTAATTGTAAGCACCGACAGGAACCTGGATTTTTTGAAGACTGTGGTGAGCAAAATTTTCGCATCCTTCAAGCGTCTTGAATTCAGGATGCACGATTTGTACCCGGCTCTTCCCCTTGAACTACCCGAGGAAATAACCTTTGTCCATGCCGAGGATGCCCAAACCCGGTATCCAGCCTTGAGCCCGAAAGAGCGGGAAAACGCTTTGGCCGAGGAATACGGCGCCATTTTCCTTATCGGAATAGGCTGGGATTTGGCGGATGGCAAACCCCACGACGGAAGGGCCGCCGACTACGACGACTGGAGCACTCCGACCGGGGAGGGCCATAGGGGGCTCAACGGCGATATAATTGTGTGGAACAGCATTCTCAGGCAAGCCTTTGAGCTTTCTTCCATGGGAATTAGGGTGGACAAGGCCGCGATGGAGCTGCAGCTTGCGAAAAAAGGACAGGAAGCGCGAAAAGAGCTGTATTTCCATAAAAAACTGCTTCAAGGCAGCCTCCCGTTGTGCATTGGAGGCGGCATTGGTCAGTCTAGGCTCTGCATGTACATTTTACGCAAGGCGCATATCGGAGAGATCCAGGTAGGGCTCTGGCCCGAAGCAATGCGCGACGAGTGCAAAAAAGCCGGTATAAACCTGCTTTGACTAACCTACGATAGCGGCTATAGCAGTCGAGTACGCAATGGCGATGAGAAGAAATATGCCCACCGGCAGCGCCACCCTTCGTATAGTGCTCGGAAGCTTTGCCTTGAAATGCTCCGCGCTGACTACCATGCAGACGTGGAGGGGCGAAAGCATCATCCCCGCATAGCCGAAAGCCGCGGCCAGAGTGATTGTCGCCTCCTTGGGAAAAGCGCCGTCAGAGGGTATCATGCCGAAAACTATAGGAAAGGCCAATCCGACATAACCGTAGCCAACGCCGGTAACCAAACCCGCCGCCAGCGGAATGAGAGCGGTGGCCACTACGGGAGGAAATCCGCTCCGTTCCAGTTCCGCCGCTGCTTCCAGCGCCGCGCCGGCGGCGCCCAGAAGGGCGGAAAAAATCCGTATGCCGACAAGCACGAGTATGAGCCTGAAGGTTGAACTTTTAAGGCTTCCTTTAAAGACAGAAAAACCCGTCTTGCCCAAGCCCACATAGATGCAACCCGCGGCAAGACCCAGGAGTATGGTCGCATACCGGGCAATCAGTGCGTTGGCCGCTTTTGGTAGGCCGAGCACGGGTGAAAGCAAACCCCATAGGAGCGTGAAGACCCCATAGCTTCCCAGGGCTATGGCCAGCGGCGCGATGCCGGCGATGAAGGATTCTTTTTTTTCTCCTGGGCGGGTCTTTGTTTTTTTGGCCTCTCCATTCCAGGTTTTTTTAGGAAGAAGAAAGACAGTGCCAAGGAAGAAGAGTAGGGGAGCGGAATAGAACTGCAGGCTCAGAAGCGTAAAAGCGGGAATCTGGGCCAGGGCGAGGGTCATCACAAAGGCAGGATACAGGGGCCAGATCAATTCCATTATGTGCCTGAAAAAATAATTAGCGGCGGACAAGGCATCGGGGCTCATGCGTCCTTCGGAGTTCATAGACTCTACCATGGGAGCCGAAAGCACGGCTCCCCCCGGTACGGGCAGGGTTCCGATGAGCATGGGCGCCAGGGCTATTGCAATGCGGCGGGAAGGAGCGACGGCGATGATGGAACGGGCTAGGCGATCCATGGCGCCCGCCTTCTTCATGGCCGAAGAAAAAACCATGATGAGGCTCATCAGGCAGACCAAAAGGATTGTATCCGCGCTGAAGACATCGGCGAAGATCACCTCCGCGATGGTTGCCAGGCTCAAGCCCCGCCACAGGGCAATGGCAAGGCCGCCGATAATGGCTGCGAGCCCTAGGTGGACTTTTCGCGACGTGAGAAAGACAACCAAGACAAAAACGATAAGAATCTGAAGAATGGCTGGAATTTGAATAGTTCTATCTCCCTCAGCTGACGAGAATCGTA
>JAEZSM010000140.1 GCA_023421875.1 Spirochaetota bacterium
ATACAACTTATTCCAAGGTAAAGCGGAAACAGGCTCCCTGGCCTGGTTTTGCCTCGGGCCATACTTTCCCGCCATGGCGGACTACAATTCTCTTGACTGTCGCCAAACCTATCTCCGTGCCCGAAAATTCCTTCATGGAATGAAGTCTATGGAAGGGGGCGAACAACTCCCCGGCGAATTCCATGTCGAAACCCACTCCATTGTCCCGGACAAAAAACACATGCTTCTTTATCCCCTCTAGGTCTTGGATTTCCATACCCACATCAATCCGGGGAGAAGTGACATTGGCGCTGAACTTATAGGCGTTCTCTATAAGGTTCTTCAATAGAATGTCCATCAGCGCTGGATCTGCAAAGGCCTTCATCCTTTTTCCGATACGCACTATCGGCGGGCTGCCTTTAAAGTCTTCGGCCACCCGGGAGGCAACTTCGGCCGCCAATGCGCTCATGTCTATTTCTTTCCGCTCGAGCTGATGCCTCGATACTTTCGATAGACTCAAGAGATCATCGATGAGCTTGCCCATTCGGCTGGAAGCATTCTTGATGCGCTCGAGATAGTTGAGGCCTTGGGCATCCAGACCATTATTATAGGAACTGGCAAGGATGGAACTGAAACCTTCCATTGCCCGTAAGGGAGCTCGCAGGTCGTGGGCTACGGCATAGGAAAAAGACTCCAGCTCCTTGATGGCGTTTTCCAGTTCCGATGTTCTTGCGGCTACCCGGCGTTCCAAGTCATGATTGAGGATTTTTATTTCTTCCTCGGCTTTCTTTCGCTCAGCGATTTCGAAGGAGAGCTGCTGCGTCTTCTGCTTCACGCTGCGGCGCAGCGCCCAGGACCAGAGTAAGCTGGCAAGCAGAAGAGTCCCAAGGATAAAAATGGCGAAGGCGGCGTATTTCGCGATAATTGCCAGGCGACCACCCTCGGAACTGTAAGGCGCCAGCCATTTGTTTTCGATGGCGCGATACCTTCCCTTAGCTAACACCGAGGCCAAGCCTTGGGAGAATTGGGATATAAGGGCTCCGTTGGCATTCGGGGCCGCATAGCAATACTCCGGCGAGAGTATGGGTGATCTGGAAAGAGTAATATTCTTGATTTTTTGTCGCTTCAGGAAATACTGGGCCGGAATCTGGCCTACCAGGGCAAAGTCCTCTACGCCTCGACTTAACAACAGCAGGGCTTCCTCCTGGCTATTCACCCTGACTAGGTTTTGTTCAAATCCCAGGGATACCGCCAGGTCGTCCATGACATCTCCTGCCATGACTACTAATTTCTTGCCCTGTAGGTCTTTTACATCTTCAGGGATATCCAGACCTGATCTCGCGGCGATCACATGATTGACCGTGGCGTAGCCGGGGGAAAAACCGTAGACCCTGTCCCTCTCCACGGAATAGTACATTCCCTGGACCACATCGATGGCTCCGTCGCTCAAGGCTTTGCGAATCTCGCCCCAAGGGCCTAGGCGTATCTGGATATCCAGCCCCAGTTCTTCAGCGATAGCCTTGGTGAGGTCTACGTTGAATCCGGCGGGGTTTCCTTCTTCGTCCAGGAATTCATAGGGAGGATACTTGCTGTCCCCACCGACGATGATGCGGCTTTTCTTGTAGGCTAAGGCTTCCAAGCCCGAGAACCAGGTGGCGTAGAGTTCCCGGAACGTGCCCTCGGCGATGACTATTGAGAGTCCTTCATTGAGTAGAGCCAGGAGTTCCGTATCGCCTTTCTGGGTGGCGAAGCAAAAGGATTGAGTAAATTCGTTTAAAGGGGGGCCGACAGTTTTGAGGTTTGTGATGCCGTTGTTCTGTAGGATTTGCATTCCCATGAGCTTCTGCGCTACCACCGCATCGTAGGCGCCCTCCGAAAGCCCCTTCATCGCGGCTTCGAAGGTTTCAAGGGGGACAATCCTCGCGCCTAGATTTGACCTGCGCAGAAATTCTTCTGCATTGTCTCCCTTTAGGACCGCCACTGACCTTCCCTCCAAGTCTTTGGGGGAGGCAATAGTGGTATTATCTTCTCGGACGAAGATGGTTCCGTGCATGGTGAGATAGGGAAAGGTGAAATCGAAAACCGCTTCTCTCTCGGGAGTGCGCCCTACCAGGGGAAGAACCTGGATTCTTCCTTCTTCCAGATCGCTTTTTATGTCCGCCCAGGCTCCTGTCGTAAAGCTCACATCCCGACCGACCGCCTTGAGGGTCGCGCGGAGGAGTTCCGCGGAAAAACCCGTCGCCGTGTCGTCGGGATTGACGATGCAATAGGGAGGGTAGTCATATTCGCATCCCGAGAGCACGAGGTTAGGCGCCGCCGCCGCATTCCAGGCGAGGGTGATAACTGCGAGGAATACGATTACTATGGAACGCCTTAGAAAGATCGAGCGGTTACGCATCCCCTTTTTTCTAATGCATCACTGATCTGTTGTCCAGGACACTTCCAAGGTTTTTTCATGAGAATCCCGGGGCATGGACGGAATGGAATTATACTTAAATAAAAGACCCTGCCCGAAGGCAGGGTCTTGGTAGCATTCAGATCAGGACTATCAGTATTAGTAGTCCATGCCTTGCCACGCTAACGCGTGTCCCAGCGAATCTGGTGAACCGGATTCGCAAGAATCCCGAAGCATGGGAGGCATGGAACTTTTGATTAAAAAGGGGCGTCTTTTCAGACGCCCACAACTACTAATCTAGAGTTAGATTAAATTAATAGTCCATGCCTCCCATGCCACCCATGCCGCCGCCGCCCATTCCGCCACCGGCGGGGGGAGCCTTGGGTTCGGGCAGATCGGTGATGGCGCACTCGGTGGTGAGGAGGAGGGCTGCCACGGAAGCAGCGTTCTGGAGGGCGCTTCTCGTGACCTTGGCGGGGTCGATAATTCCGGCCTTCATCATGTCCACCCATTCGCCCTTGGATGCGTCGAAACCGATGCCTTTCTTGGAGGTCTTGGCCTTGTCGGCGATGATGGAGCCGTCCACGCCGCCGTTCTCGGCGATCTGGCGGATGGGTTCCTCCAGGGCGCGCTTGACGGTCTTGAAGCCCACTTTCTCGTCGTCCGAGAACTTGCTGATATTAAATTTCTCCAAAGCAAGGGCAGCCTGGATGAGGGCGATGCCGCCGCCGGCCACGATGCCTTCGTCGATTGCGGCGCGGGTGGCCGAAAGGGCGTCTTCCACTCTGTGCTTCTTCTCTTTCATCTCCACTTCGGTGGCTGCGCCTACATTGATGACTGCCACGCCGCCGGCGAGCTTGGCCAGGCGCTCCTGGAGCTTCTCGCGGTCATAGTCGGAGGTGGTTTCCTCGATCTGCTTCTTGATCTGGGCGATGCGATCCTGGATATCCTTCTGCTTGCCCGCGCCGTTGATGATGGTGGTGTTGTCCTTGTCCACCTTGACGGTCTTGGCATTGCCCAGCTGGGACACCGAGGTGTTCTCCAGTTTGAGTCCCAGCTCTTCGGACACCACTTCGCCGCCGGTGAGGATGGCGATGTCCTCGAGCATGGCCTTGCGGCGGTCGCCGAAGCCGGGGGCCTTCACGGCGCAGACGTTCAGGGTGCCGCGGAGGTGGTTGACGATGAGGGTAGCCAGGGCTTCGCCTTCGATATCCTCGGCGATGATGAGAAGGGGCTTGCCGGTCTGGGCGATCTTCTCGAGGAGGGGGAGAAGATCCTTCATGTTGGCGATCTTCTTGTCGTGGATTAGGATGAGGGGATTCTCGAAAACCGTGGTCATGGAGTCGCGGTTGGTGACGAAATAGGGAGAGGTGTAACCGCGATCGAACTGCATTCCCTCGACAAAGTCGATGGTGGTTTCCATGGTCTTGGACTCTTCGACGGTGATTACCCCGTCCTTGCCCACTTTTTCCATGGCGTCGGCGATCTGGCTTCCGATGGCGGTGTCGTTGTTGGCCGAGACGGAGGCTACGTTGGCGATTTCCTCTTTCTCGATGATTTCCTTGGAGTTCTTCTTGATTTCCTCTACCGCGACGGTGACTGCCTGGTCGATACCCTTCTTGAGCGCCATGGGATCCATGCCCGCGGCGACGGCCTTGAGGCCTTCCTTGACGATGGAATAGGCTAGGACGGTGGCGGTGGTGGTCCCGTCGCCGGCGATGTCGTTGGTCTTGGTCGCTACTTCCTTGAGAAGCTGGGCTCCCATGTTTTCATAGGCATCTTCCAGCTCGATTTCCTTGGCGACGGACACGCCGTCCTTGGTTACCGTGGGGGCGCCGAACTTCTTGTCGAGGAGGACATTCCGGCCTTTGGGGCCGAGGGTTACCTTAACCGCCTTGGAAATTGTCTCCACGCCGACGAGAAGCTTGCGCCTCGCGTCCTCGCTGAAAAGCAGCTGTTTAGCCATAGTGTTACTCTCCCTTGAATATTTGGATTGATGACCCCGAGGGTCACAAGGAAGATACCCATATTATTAAAAAATGACAAGGAGTTTGCCAAAAAAACTAGAATAATTGTTAAAAAGTTCGTATACTAACTAAATGGAAGAGTACCTAATGATGGGGTTGGCCTATGGACTGTGGCGCCGTAAAGCTTCGGCAGCTTTGGAAAAATTCGGAATCAGTTTCCAGCAGTATCAGCTGGTACGGCAGGCCCGCAGAAGGGGTGCCCTTATCCTGAGCGCCGCGGCCAGGGAGCTCGGAATGGACAAGCCCACCTTGAGCCTGGTAGCCAGAAAATGCGTGGATGCAGGCTGGCTGCTCAGGAGCGATATAGTGGCGGACAAGCGAGCTGCCCGGCTCAGCCTCTCGGGGCATGGCGAAGAACTTCTAGACCGAATCGAGGCTGAGGGAATTTTTTCGCCCGAGTTTCTGGGCGATGCGTTGGATGTCCTGGGCTCGGAGGAGCGGACCGAGCTCAGGCGCATGGTGGACAGAGTTTCTCGGCGGGCTAAAGACGTGTTTCTCTGAGCCTCGAGCGGCTTCGTTCACAAAGATCAGCCTTCGTGCTATGCTCATTCCTGTGAACAAAAAACCGGAAATTCTCTTCTATGACGATTTTCTCCTGGCGGTGAACAAGCCGGCGGGCATGCTCTCCATTCCAGACCGCTACGATGCCGAAGCGCCGGTCATTCTCGCTTTGCTTGAAAAAACGTATGGGAAACTATTTGTCGTGCATCGAATCGACAAAGACACAAGTGGGGTGCTTCTTTTTGCCAGGAATCAAGGCACCCACAAGGCGCTCAACGCTCTTTTTCATTCCCGGGCAATTGAAAAATCCTATCTCGCCCTGGTGCGGGGGCGTACAGAAGAAGAAGAGTGGTTCTGCGACCTGCCGCTTTTGGCCGACGCCGACAAGCTGCACCGCAGCATCGTGGACAAGCGCAGGGGCAAGGAATCCTTGAGCAAGTTCGAGACAGTCGAGCGCTACGAAGAGTACAGCCTGGTAAGAGTGAAGCCCGAAACGGGAAGAACGCATCAGGTGCGGGTGCACTGTGCGGCAACAGGCTATCCCATCGTTGCCGATCCTCTCTATGGGGACGGCAAGCCGCTTTTTTTGTCCAAGATCAAACGAGGTTGGAGGGGCGACAGTTTTGAGGAGCGCCCGCTGCTGGCCCGCACGGGGC